>NZ_JBCOME010000011.1:0-72614 GCF_040924365.1 Ruminococcus sp. 1001136sp1_2201st1_G3_2201SCRN_220225
GGGCTACGGCAACCGAATTCGGGTGAAATCTCCCGCAAAGTGGGGCGTGCAGATTGCGGGAATGATTTTTCAAACACACTCTAGTATTGAATTTTCTCTTCTTCTGGTTTATAATCGACATATGTCGAAAACAGGGAGGTGACATATATGCCCAGACCGCCCAGATGCCGCAGAATCTGCCAGGCACCACAATATGAAACTTTTTCCCCGGAAGAATGTCCCAGAGAGTCGGACTCTGTCACTCTGACTCTGGATGAATATGAAGTCATCCGTCTTGTAGATCTGGAGAAGAAAACTCATGAACAATGTGCTGCCCAGATGGACATTTCCCGGACAACTGTCACAGAAATTTATGAAACTGCCCGGGAAAAAATTGCCCGGTGTATCGTCCTTGGACAGCGCCTTGTCATAGCCGGGGGAAATTACCGGCTCTGCGAAGGACGGGAGCATACGCGCTGCGGGAAATGCTGCTGCCGAAAGGAATCTAAACAGACTCTGCTTACCAGCTTAGACCTTTCACAGGAATTGCCAGCCGCTGACCGATCTAATAGTTCACTTCCTAAATCAAATTTACAAAATGAAGGAGATATCATTATGAAGATTGCAGTTACTTATGAAAATGGAGAAATTTTTCAGCACTTTGGACACACAGAAGCATTCAAGATCTATGACATTGCAGATGACAAGGTTGTAAGTGCCGAAGTAGTCGATACCAATGGAAGCGGTCACGGCGCACTGGCTGGATTCCTGGTCGCACATGGCGTAGATACCCTGATCTGCGGCGGTATTGGCGGCGGCGCCCAGAATGCACTTGCTCAGGCTGGAATCCGTCTTTTCGGCGGAGTTTCAGGAAATGCAGACGAAGCTGTAAACGCACTGCTTGCAGGAAATCTTGGCTATGATCCTGATGTGCACTGTAATCATCACGACCATCATGGAGAAGGACACAGCTGCGGCGATCATGGCTGTGGAAGCCATTCCTGCCATTAATTGCTGACACAGATTTGACCTGAGCGGTTAATCGGCTGTATTTATAAAAAAAGACTGATATAACATACCGGACTCCAACAACAACCTCCTGAAGTAAAGTATTGTTTATATCAGTCTTTTTTGTGAGCTTGGTTCACCAAGCGGATATGTCGCCTGCCGGTGACATTGCCATATCCCTGTCATCTCTTTTTAGTTCCTGTTTCTCTCCAAAATTTCTCTTATTAAACGCCTTTTTACCAAACCCTGGAATTTCCCATGGAAATATTGTTTTCCATACGATAGATACAATTTTATTTTAAACACGCTCCAGCTCGGATCATATCCATGAATTTGCTCATGCAAATATGGCTCATTCATGGCTGCTATCCGGGACTTTCATTGTAAAACACCTTTATTTCTTCATAGCTCCAAGCTCTCTTCTTGCGAACAATATTGCCAGTGCAAATGCAGCTGCATCTGCGATCGGTCCTGCATACATAACTCCGTCAATTCCCATTATCAATGAGAAAACAACGATCAGAGGCATAAGAAACAGCACCTGTCTGGTCAGGGACATGACGATTCCAAGCTTTGCTTTTCCGATAGATGTAAAAAATCCTGAGGACATTGGCTGAATTCCATTTGCAAAAGTCATAAACATAAATATCTTCAGATAACGTTCTGCGAACTGGAAATAAAGGTCACTTCCGGTTCCGAAAATGCTTACAATCTGGTGGGGAAATAACTGGAAACAAAGGAAAAATACGGTTGCAATCGCAGTACATGCAGTCACAGAATAGCGGTATGCAAGCCTTACCCTGTCATATTTTTTCGCCCCATAATTAAAGCCCCAAATTGGCTGACAACCCTGTGAAATTCCAATACAAATCGCCATAAACACCTGGTTTACTTTTGAAATAACGCCTACACAGGCAATGGGGATATCACTTCCATAAACAGATAATCCGCCATAATAACGTAAAATATTATTCATCACAATCTGTACAATTGCCATGGCAATCTGATTGATACAGGATGCCATTCCGAGAGAAATAATGGCTTTCAGGCACTCTGAAGATGGCTTTAACATGCGTATCTCCAGATACATTTTACGAAATTTTCCAAAATATATAATCACAAGAATACCGGAAACCACCTGCCCGATCACAGTTGCCCAGGCAGCCCCCTTGATTCCCCATCCGAATCCAAAAATGAAAAGAGGATCCAGAATTGTGTTGATAACCGCACCTGTAAGAACACAGGTCATAGAATATGTTGGGCTTCTGTCTGCACGGACAATATGATTTCCTCCAATGGACAAAACATAGAACGGAAGTCCTACTGCAGTTATTCCAAGGTAGTCTACAGCATAAGGCATAACATCTGTTGTTGCTCCAAATAGACCTAGCAGCGGACGTAAAAACAGAAGCACTACCAATGCAAGAACTGCACCTGTAATCACCAGTGTGGAAAGCGCAGTTCCTGCTATGGAACTTGCCCTCTGCTCTCTTCCGGCACCCATTTCCAGGTTATAATTGGAGGCGCCTCCAATTCCCAGAAGCAGTGCCAATGCCGTTGCAATAGTTGTTACAGGAAATGCAACATTAGTAGCAGCATTTCCCAGCATCCCAACGCCCTGGCCGATGAAAATCTGATCCACAATATTGTACATTGCACTGACCAGCATACTGATAATTGCCGGAATTGCAAATTTCAATATCAGTCCTCCCACTGGAGCTGCTCCCAGGGGATTTTGCTCCTGACTGATGTTTGTTTCTTCCAAAAAATCTCCTCCCTTGCGTTAAAATAATTCTGTTTATTTCATTTAAATTCTGCTATGAATCATAACAAATTCTGAAAAACGATTCAAGATATTTATGCTCAAAAAGCCCAGCTGCATACACAACTGAGCTTTTTGTATGAATATGGTTATTACTTCGCTACTCGCAATCTCACCGCCATATACTCTTTCCCCGGCAGCTTTACTCGGAACTTTCCTTTATGAACTCCACCATCGGTAATAGTCATTTCCCAGGTATCGATTATTTCCACCTGATACTCTGTAGTATCATCAAAGTAGAAGTCTCGGAAGCCCGGCCGCATAAAGGAATAATAGTAAATAAAATAATCTTTCCTTGCCGGGAAACCGGCAGCACGGCAAGCAACCTCATCCCATTTGCAGGGCATAGGTTCCACACCAAGTCCCGGTGTTTCTTCCATGATTTTTGCAAGAAATCTGATACGCTCCGGTGAGGTTCCGTGAAGAACGCCGCCATGAGACCACCAGAGAATACGATCCTGACTGAGATATGTTTCACCGTGTCCCGGATATCCTCCGCGGCAGAATGCCTCCCAGAATCTTCTCGTCATTTCCTCACCGCTGATATTTCCCCAGCCAAACTGAATGTTGCCCTCATAGCAGATTTCATCCAGAATTACAGGCTTATGATATTTCTCACGCCACTCATTTACCAGCTCGGAGGAACGGTATGTCTCTGTTCTCTGGATGCTGCAGTGGGTAATCCAAGGCAGGTTATAATCGTAATATGCCTTACAGTTATGAATGGATCTGAGATGATGGTAAGGATCCTTCTCACAGATAATGCCGGCATATCTTTCCCAATCAGAAAGAGTCTTCTCATGCATCAGATCATACTCATTAGCCAGGGACCACCATACATTTCGGTATGCGGAAAAACGTGCCAGCACATACTTCCAGTAACGGTCATCATCCTCTGCTTTCATCATGGAGAATCCCCATCTGTCGTATGGATGCATAACAATCAGATCAGCCTCAATTCCCAGATTCATAAGTGCCTGAATACACTTTTCAATATGCTGGAAATGGGCTGGATTGAATCTGGTAAAGTCCCAGTCATTGCCCGGAGCACAGCCATTATATTCCGCGAAATTATTCTCATTTAACACAGAGCTGTCGCAGGGTGTTCCCTCATAAGGATAGGTAATTGGCTCATGAAGGTTGTAGTCATAGTGCTTGGGAAAAATACAGAAGCGGATCTTATTAAAAGCATTTTCTTCCAGAGTTTTCAGTGTCTGCTTCTGCAATTCTTCGTTCTGCAGATTCCATACATAACATGTAGTTCCAATGCAGTGATAGGGTGTTCCATCCTCATAGGCAAGATAATAGGTACCTGCAACACGAACCGGACCATGGTTGTCTGCTGAAGGAGAAGTTACAGTAAAACTTCCGGTCAGTATATTTCTGACAGCACATTTTTCTGCTGCCTTCCCACCATCAGCAGTTCCTAGCTTATGTTCAGGCGCTTCTTCATCCGGCACTTCTTCCCCCGCGTTAATATCAAAGGAAGCCTCAATTTCAAAGGTATACTCGTCTGTAAAAGACGGCATAAATCTTACTCTATAAGTACCATCTCCATCATAAAACCCATCTACCGTTTTCTTCTCATTTTTACAACAAAAAGTACCTTTAATCCACTGGTCACAAAATGGATTCCCCTCCTTGGGACCGCTTACGGTCACTTCAAAGACGCCCCATTTTTCTATTGTTTTTGCATAATTTAATTTCATTTTTTTTGTCTCCTTCTCCATTTTAGATCTCTTATATTTTATATATCTCTCTTTCAAAACTCCAAATACGCGCTGCGGATTTGTCTCGATATCACTGCCACATCTGACATTTTATGAGGATGCAGACTTTGATTTACTGCCCGTATAAATAAAAATCCCCCATGCTTTCTACTATCATAATACGTCAGAAAACATGGGGTTTGCAACGTTACTTTATTAAGAAAATGTATGAATTTTTAATCTCTCCAGAGCGTGTTTGAAAAAGTGGCTAAATGCCTTTTCTATTGTTCTTTACGCGTTTTGACAATCTCAAAATAATCAAAATCCGCATACCGTCTCCCCCCTGTCATATCGTGACAGTACATTCCGAAGTGAGCGCCGGTGAATCCATCGCTTTGCTCATCGGTGAGGATGTTGGTGGGGACTTCAGCCAGTTCCTGATAGTCTTTTCCATCCAGGGAGTAGAAGAATTTTGCGTAAAGTCCTTCCTGGGTGGTGATTACGCGCAGGTATACAGGGCCTTCTTCCGGGATGGAGATTGCCGGAATCACATCTTCTACATCAAAGTGATCGCTCTTTATCAGGCGCAGCCTTGCAGACTTTTTCAAATCAAGTGTCTGGGAGCCAAACTCTTCCTCTCTGGTCTTTACCAGAAGGTAGAAATTGCCAGTGTCATACATATAGGCAAGTCCTGCCATTTGTTCTCTGCAGGTCGGAGTAAACTCCACACAGGTTTCCACCTGAACATGGCGCTCCTGCTGCCTCCGTGCCACAAGACTTACGTTATAGCAGGAATTCAGGGATTCCTGACCATAGAGGCGGAGATAGCCGGGGCGTTCTGTCAGGCTGGTGTAGCTGTCATAGGGCTGGCGCAGGGAAGTATAACGCACATCTAAGAGCGCAGAGGTCTTCTTCACTGGCATACTTAACTTTTTATTACATTCTTCGTCCACAGCATTCTTCTCATTCAGATACTCTTTTGTTTTCGAAAGAGTTTCAGCAATGTCCGCATTCTTTGCAGTTTCATTATTTCCAGCACTGTCTGCAATTTCTAAATCAAAGTCTTCTTTTCCATAATCTTTCCCCTCTTCCTCCGGGAAAAGATACTCCTGAATTCCAGTTGGCTCTTCTGTCTCCCACTGTCCAAATCTTCCACCGCAGGCCAATCTTAGCCAGCCCTCTTCGTTCCATACCATCTTCTGAATTGCGGTTTCGCGGCCAAGCACGCACTGTCTGCTGCCCTTCGGCGGTCTGCCGCAAAGATGTACCATGTACCACTCCCCGTTTTGAGTGCATACAAGATCTGCATGTCCGCATTTCTGCAGTTTCTCTGGATTATCCACATCAGAGGTAAGTACCGGATTGCCTGGATCTTCCTCGTATGGTCCCCAGATGGAACGGGATCTCGCCATAGTTACCATATGCTCATATCCGGTTCCACCTTCTGCCATCAGCAGATAATAATATTCTCCAATATGGTAAATATGTGGACCTTCTGTATAGCCGCGTCCGGTTCCCGGGAAGACATTTTTCGCCTCTCCTACCAGGCATTCCTTCTCAGGATCATACTGCTGCACCAGAATTCCCTTGAAATTGTTGATCATATTCACAATATACATTTTGCCATCTGTATCATGAAATACAGATGGGTCAAAACCTGAGCTGTTCAGATAAACCGGCTCAGACCAGCCGCCACGGATGTCCTTAGATTTCACAAGGTAATTATGGGTGTTAAAAAGTCCTCCGGTACGGGTTTTTACGTCCGTATAAATCAGCCAGAAGTATTCCCCATCCCAGGAAATATCCGGCGCCCATACGCCACAGGAATCACCCTCACCAACCATATTAAGCTGGCTCATTCGGTTCAGCGGCGATGGCAGTTGTTCATAATGCTTCAGATCTTTAGAATGATAGATTTTTACACCTGGCCACCATTCAAAGCTTGAATTTGCAATATAATAATCTTCTCCAACACGTATGATACTCGGATCCGGGCAAAATCCCGGAAGAATCGGGTTCTGAATCATGTTTTTGCTCCTTTATCTGTTTCATTTTACAAAATAAACTTAAAACACATTCTAAGTATAAGCTATTTAAATTTTTTTGTACACACTTTGTTTCAGAAAGATGTTTTTTACCGGTCAAACCAAAAAAGGACTGCAAAATTCCACGTATTCTGCAATCCTTTTCCTGTATTTACTTACCTCACAGCAGAAAAATCTTATTATAACGATTGCTTTTCTGCCTGTTTTTCCAGCAATTCTGGCAGACACATTGGTTTCTTTCCTTCCAGCTCATCTGCCATATTCAATGCCAGTATATTCCAGTTAATAAAGCCACCATTCATAACCGGTTCTCCATTAAATGGATTGTAATACTCATGAAGACATCCTGTTTTCTCCAGGTCCTCTCCCAGAAGGTGCATGGTGCGCTTATACATAATTTCCGCCTCCATGCGGTATCCGTAGTTCAAAAGTCCGCGGAATACCACATAGTTTGCAACCAGCCAGATCGGGCCAAGCCAGTTGGACGGATTATTGGTAACAGACAGGTCAAACATTTTTTCATCCTTTGAAAGCGTGGTCAGACCAAAGTCAGAACCAAAGGTATCGGGATCAAAAATATGTTTCACCATATCTGCCGCCTGCTCTTTTGTGGCAATTCCTGCATACATGGGAATAAAGCCAGACCATACACGTACTTTGATGGGCAATGTCTTCCAGAAGACTCCCAGTCCCTGGTGGAACCAGTCGTATTTCCTTGTCTTAATATCCACATCAACTGAATAGAAGAAATGATCACGTTTGTCCCAGCATTCCTGCTGAATAGCACCGATCAGTGCCTCGCGCTTATCCAGAAGTCTCTTTGCCGCTTCCTCCTTGCCAAACTGTCTGTATAATCTGGCACCAGCTTCCAGTTCTACACACATAAAGCTGTTCAGATAAATATTGGCAGTGGAAAATGGCGGACGGCCAAAAGTAGCCGGGTCATTGTCCATACCAATCATAATATCATCCTGCCATACATACAGTCCGCTGTTTTCATGGAAATAATAGTGATCATAACATTCAAAATACTTCGCCACGCCTGAAAGAAATTCTTCCGTCCAGGCATAGTCACCAGTATAATCACTGATCAGGCACATCTGACTGCAAAGAAAGGGCTTATGCATATTCATAATCTTGCCTTCCTTATGCCTCATATTCAGATAAGGCTCCGGCCAGTCTGCCACCTCGATCATCATGGGAATATATCCATCCTCCAGCTGATGGTCGAAGAAATTGCGGATATTTCCCTTTGCATGCTCTATAATTCTTGGCTTCACAGACGGATCCTGGTAGGAATCCGCCAAATTCAGAAAGCCATATACGGACCAGTAGGTATCCCAGTCCCATACATTTCCATCGTAAACAGAGCCCGGATCAATAAACGGGTAACGGATAAAGCTTCGCGGATTCTTAAGCACATCCTCCGTATGAGACATTACAAATTCTTTTAATTCCTGTCTATACTGCTCTGTCCTTTTATCTTCCATAAAATCAACCCTTTACAGCTCCGGCTGTCATACCTTCCATCAGTTTCTTATTCAGTGCCATGTACAGAATCAGAAGCGGGAATACACTCATGGATACAGAAGCGAAAATTGCACCCCAGTTCTTGGATCCAAACTCATCAGAGAAGTACAGAAGTCCTGTCTGAACAGTCTTCAGCGCAGAATCACTAATGAATGTCATGGAAAACAGAAGGTCGTTCCATTTAAAGAAGAACTGAAGAACCAGCACGGTTACAATAGAGTTCTTCATAAGTGGTGTTACAATATGCCACATCAGTCTGTAAATACCACAGCCATCAATAACGGCTGCCTCCATAATATCATCCGGGAAGGAACGAAGATATCCCTGAACCAGATAAATGGACAGCGACAGACCAAATGCTATGTACGTAATGATCAGACATATTCTGGTATTTAACAGGTTTGATCTGCTGTAAATCTGGAACAGCGGGATCAAAGCAATTGCTACCGGAATCATGATACCGAAACGGAAATACTGTGCAACTGCATTTCTGAATTTCCATTTCATCTTTGTTACAGCAAATCCTACAGTTACTGAGAAAAATACAATAAATACAAGTGCTACTAATGTAGTGATCAAACTGTTCTTAAAGAAGGTGGACATATGTCCCCTTGTCCATGCATCAGAATAGTTCTGGAAATAAAAGCCATCATTTAACGCATAAGCTGGCTTCTCACTCCACTCAGCCTGTTTCTTGAAGGATGCAGTAAGCATCCAGAATAACGGATAGATCTCAATTACGCAAAGAAGGAAAATTACAATTCCTCGAAAAGCTGCTTTTACTTTTTTCATAATATTTCCTCCTTTCAGTCTTTCACATCAAATTTGTTGATAACAAGAGATCCAACTACACAGATCAGGAAGATCACGATGGCGATAACGCTGGCGTAACCAACCTTATTGTAGGTAAATGCAACATCATACATATACATGGAAAGTGATTTTGTTGCGCTTCCAGGACCACCCTTGGTAAGAGCCATAGCAGACTCGAACATCTTTACAGTTCCGGAGAAACTGAATACAAGACTGGTAATCACCATTGGACGAAGAAGCGGAAGAAGGATGTTTTTGAATAACTGCCATCCGCCGCAGCCGTCGATTCTGGCTGCTTCCAGAATATCATCAGAGATATCAAGAAGTGCACCATAAAAAATTACAGAATAGAAGCCCATGGCAACCCAGATATCCATTACACATAACGCCCAGAGAGCTGTGCTGGACTGGCCGATCCATGGCTGAACAAGGTTTGTAAAACCAAGAGAGTCAAGCAATGAGTTTAACAGACCATAGTTTGGCTGGATCTCATAGATCTTTGCAAACAGCTGGCCTACTGCAACAGTAGGAAGTACTACCGGGAAGAAAACCAGAGTTCTTACGATGGTTTTGCATCTTCTCAGCCAGAATTTAAACATCAGGGAAAGTAAAAGTCCCATTCCAACCTGGCCAACGGTTACTACTAATACATATTTACAGTTTACTGTTAATGCATTTAAGAAGTTCTTGTCTCTGAAAAGTCTTGCATAATTGTCAAATCCGGCAAATTCCCACTGAAGTCCCGGACTGCCGCTGAAAAATGAATAATACAACGACCAGATAACCGGTACCATTACGATGATGGTGTAAACAATTAATGCCGGAACTACGAAAAGGGATATCGCTTTCTTATTACCTAATACCTTGTTCATAAAATTCCTTCCTTTCTGTTTTCAATACGAAAGTCAGATACTCTGCGCCTTTGGCGCTCCCGCATCTAACGCCCTGCCTTTTAACATAAAAATGGGAGTGTCTGCTGGCAAACACTCCCATTTGAAATTCAAAGCTTATATTGCCAAAGCTATTACTTACTGCATGTCATATACATCCTGGATGGACTGCATATATTCTTCGCCGGTCATTTCGCCATTCAGCAGAGGCTGTACATTTTCCTGAGCTGTCTTGGAGATTTCGCTAGGCATTTTTGCTTCCCACCATGCAAATCCCTCTGTGGATTTGTCAATCTCGTCAAGAACAAGCTTGGTGTAGTTATCCATATCATCTGCTGTAACATCATATGTGTAACCTTTAACAGTTCCCTGCTCTTCCATAGCTACGTTTCCGATGTTCTCCATGAAGTATTTCAGGAACCAGCCTGTAGCTTCATCATATTTGTCATTGTCAAGTGCAAGAATGTTACCACAGTTCATAGAGTAAGAAGTAGCGGAGCTGATGGACTCATCTGCAACCGGGATGTTGAAGAATCCGATTCCGTCCTCGCCTGCCGGGTTCTGTGCATCATCTGTCAGGTTCTGTGTAAACCAGGAACCATTGTAGAAGATGGCTGCTTTTCCACTCATCAGCATGGAACCAGCTGTGTTCATATCAACTGTTGTGATACCTTCTCCGAAGTATCCTTTCTCTGCCCACTCTGCAATCTTATCAGCTGCTGCAACAAGCTTCTCATCTGTATAAGGAACTTCGCCGTCAGCTGCTTTTGTCATAATGTCGTTTCCTGCGGTTCTTACTGCGTATGCATTAATCAGACGGGTTGCGCCCCATTTGTCAGATCCGCCGGTTGTAAGAGGCTGGATACCTGCATCGGAAAGTTTCTGAAGAACCTCTTCAAACTCATCCCATGTAGTAGGAACTTCGCATCCTGCCTGCTCGAACAGGGCTTTGTTGTACCAGAAGCCTTCTACGTTCAGTCCAAGAGGAAGATCATAAAGATCATCTGTTCCGGATAATCCTTTCAGAAGCTCAACAGCACCGCTGTTTAAATAATCTGCTGTTCCGATCTCGTCAACAGCTTCTGTAATATTTTTAACCTTTCCGGAATCGATGAGAACGCTGAGCGGAGCACCTGCTTCGTAAGCGAACAGATCCGGAAGATCGTTGGATGCTGCAAGTGTAGCAATTTTCTGCTGAAGGTTGTCAGAAGCAACCATCTCATATTCCCATGTGAAATTCGGGTTTACATTTTTCTGATAGTCTTCGCAGATTTTGTTTAACAGCATACCATTGTCATTATCTTCTGCCCAGATAGTAAGGATTTTGACGTTTTTCTCAAGCTGTGGATCCTCTCCTGAGTAGTCTGCTGCAAATGTAGGAACTGCAAACATGGTGCTTGCTGTTAATGCTGCCATTAAAATAGCTAATGCTCTCTTTTTCATTATAAATTCCTCCAGAATTTTCAAAATTATTGAATTTTGTTATGAGTTACTCTTGATAGCCATTTACTTTTCGGTCACGTTTAATTTGTTTCTTTGTATCCCCGGGAAATATCTTATGGTTATATAATACCATTGTTCTGTTTTTTTACCAGTGCCTAATTTTTTTGGTAATGTACAGTTTTTTTAGACTGTTTTTTATAAAAAATTCTGCTTATTCAGGTATTCAATTGTGCTAAATATATAAAATGCACATATTCAGCAATTCGAATATGTGCATTTTTGCAAATCCTATTTTTATCATTCTGCTTTCCACACGTTTCCCTTGTACTCATTGGGAGTCATGCCCTCGTGTTTTTTAAAAATATCGCAGAAATATCTGTAATTATTATATCCCACCATTTCACTGACTTCATTCACCTTATATCCATCCTGCAGCAGCTTCTTCGCCTTTTTTATGCGAAGATCCGTCAGATATTTCACATAAGATGTACCAACCTCTGTTTTAAAAAGAACACTTAAGTACGCCGTGCTCATTCCGGCTCTGTCTGCAAGCTCACTCAGCCCGATATCCTGATCATAATGCTCGTCCAGATAAGTAAGAAGCTCCAGGATAACTCTGTGTTTGCTTCCGGTCTGGTCCGCAGTCAGATGCTTGCTGATATCAGACAGAACGCTTTCCCCATAGGCCTGTACTGCTTCTATGCTCTGACATTTTTCCATCTCCTGAAAAGAGACAAGTGAACTTCGTTCCACCTGCTTCTGGCTTTCGATCAGTACATCGCTGAGCACACAGAGATGCTTGTAAAATTCCCTGCGAAAATCCTGCAGCTCCGGGTAAAGTTCCTGCAGGCATCTGATTGCCCGCCTGCATTCTTCCCGAAATGCTGCAGCATCACAGTCTGTAATACATTTTACACTGCTCTCAAAAATTCTTTCCAATTCCAGAAATTTCTCACGATTAGCCTGTGCTTTACGATTATCCTCATGACGGGTCTTCGCCCATTCATCTTCAATTCTGGTAAGGGCATTTTTCAGTTTATCTGCTGTAACCGGCTTATCAATATAGTCTTTTACTCCAAGAGTAAGCGCCCTCTGCGCATACACAAATTCAGAATAGCCGCTGATCACAATAAAATATGTATCCGGACATTCTTCTTTCGCTGCCTCGATCACAGACAGACCATCCAGCCCCGGAATTCGGATATCCGTAATTACTACATCCGGTTTCTCACTTCGGATCACTTCCAGTCCCTGGATTCCGTCATAAGCAGCCCCTACTACCTCATAATCCAGCTTCAGGCGGGAAATTAAAGCCTTAATTCCCTGCACAACTATATATTCATCATCAATTACCACTAAGCGATACATGAAAATCCTCCTTGTATCTGCATTTCCCTATCCCTTATCTTACTGGAACCACAATCGTTACCTTCGTTCCATTGCCTGGGCTGCTCTCAAATGTTACACCGTATTTTTCCCCATAATTCAACTTTATACGCTCTATTACATTGCGCACTCCATAACCGTTCTCCAGTCTGGACATATCGTCAATTCCCACACCATCATCTTCAATAGTGAAAATCATATTATTCTGCTCCTGCCAGCCGCGAAGGGAAATCTTTCCTTTTCCAATCTTCGGCTCCAGACCGTGATACATAGCATTTTCAATAAATGGCTGAAAAATAAAGGTAATCGTTTCACGCTGAAGAATTTCCCTGCTGATATCCACGAACAGTTCAAAACGATTATTATAGCGCATATTCTGAAGCTTCATATAGCCCTGCATCCATTTCACAGAATCCACAACTTTAATATATTTGCTTCCATTATTCAGCGCCAGCTTAAAGTTATCTGAAAGTGCCTCTACCATTTCTGCCATCTGGTCATCCCCATGCATGATTGCAACAAAGTACAAAGAATCCAGTGTATTATAAAGAAAATGGGGATTGATCTGGGACTGAAGCAAAAGCAGCTCTGCTTCCCGTTCATTCAGCTTCACCGCCATAAGATGCTCGGAAAGCTCCAGATTCGTATTGACCATTTCCTTGAATTTCTGTCCGATCCGGCCAACCTCACTGTAGTCAAACTCTTCTGTAATGTGACGCTCTCCTTCCCCAACCTGTGCAATGGTATTTTCCAGCTGCTTCAGGGGATGGCTGATGGTTCTGGAAATGATTCGTGCCATGAGAAAACCCACTACAAGAACACAGCCTGCTACCAGAAACGAGGTCAGACGGATATTTTTACTCTCTTCACTGATCTCATTTTTCTCCACTACGTTTACAATATGCCAGCCTGTAGTAGAATTGGTGACAGAAGAAAACAGATACAGATGGTTCTCTCCCGGATTAGAATAGGATTGCATAATTGCATTCTCCCTTTCCTCATTTCCCACAAAATAAACCAGCTGATCATCCTCATCTACAACCATAAAATTACTGGAATCAAAGCTTTCATTGCCCATGACAAAGGATTTTCCCAACAGCTTCTGGCTCAGTCCGACCACCATATAGCCCATTCCCTGTCCGTCAGAGGGATTGATCATATATTTCGCATAAGAAAATCCTTTCTTTGTTCCTGCTTTTAAAATACTGTCACGGAAAAAAATTTCCTTTCCCCGCGCGGACTTTGCCTGTTTCACCCAGCTTTCTTCCAGAATATCCTTATCACTATAATAATTATAGAAATCATAAGTACCCTGGTTCACATTGTTCAGCTGATACACATGACCATAAAGATCCGTAAATACTATATAATTCACCCACACCTGCTGACTTGCCATTTCATTTGCAATCACACGAAGCTTCACACGGTCTGTGGATGTAAACTTGCTTCCTCCGTATTCATTGCCTTTTTCCAGAATCTGCTGAAGAGCTTCATCATTCAGAAAATTTCGGCCTACGTCTACAATGTTCTTCAGATTCATATCCATAACGCGGCTGGAATTCTTCAGCGTAGACTGATAAGATGCCCTGTAATTCTGTTCAATCGCATCAATAGAGGTTTTGTATACAATATTCATCAAAACGCCCACACCCAAAAGGGTGATAAGAAACATGGATAAAAAAATCTGATTCTGAATACTCAGCTGTCTCCACGCTTTCTGTATTCCTGAAGGTTCTTTTTTCTTTTCCATATTCTCATCACCCTTTCGCATTCTGCGTTATGATTACTGTTCAAATGCGATATGGTATGTACCGCTTCCCGCTTCAGCAGCCATATAGTCTGCTTCCCTGGTAAATGTCAGTCCATCGCTTTCCAGAACAGCTTTCGCCTGATCCAGACGGATCTCTGCTGTTGTATTTACCGGAATCTGAACAGTTAAAGTAATCTGTTTCCCCTGGACTTCCCATTTTACACCAACATCACCATAAATGCTATGATATTTTCCGGCAGTGTACTTCAGATTTCCACCAATTCGCGGATAGAGTATCGCATGTTTAAAGCCCGGATGTTCCGGATCAGCTTCAATTCCGGCCATTGCACGGTACATCCACTCACCAATAGCACCATAAGCATAATGGTTAAAGGAGTTCATATCTGCACTCCACATGCTTCCGTCATCCTTCATGCCATCCCAGTGCTCCCAGATCGTGGTGGCACCTTTTTTCACCTGATACAGCCAGGATGGGAAGTCTTCCTTCAGAAGCAGGTCATAGGCTTCCTTCAGAGCGTGGTTCTGGCTGAGGGCATGGCAGAAATACGGAGTTCCCACAAATCCGGTAACCAGATGTCCGTTTTCTTTGTCCAGAAGGCGCTTCAGACCTTCTACCGTTTTTGTGATATATTTTTCAGGAGTCAGCTGGAAATACAGCGCCACAATATGTGCGGTCTGTGTCTGTGCTGTCATATTTCCTTCTGCGTCGAAGAAGGTCTCCTGGAATTTCTTTACGATCTTATGATAAAGCTCCTCATACTCTGCTGCCACATCCTCTTTTCCAAGGGCTTTCGCCATCTGGACAAAAAGTCCGGTAGAGTATGCATAATAGGCAGTACAGGTCAGGTCATTTGGTGTTGCACCGAAATAGCTGCCCTCCTCTGCATCAAGAGCAACCCAGTCACCAAACTGCAGCTTGTAGTTCCAGATATAATCAACAGCATGGGCACGCATGAAGTCAATCCATCCCTTCATACTGTTGTACTGTTTTTTCAGAATATCTTTATCACCATACATCAGATACATGGTCCATGGATTGATGATGGCTGCATCAGCCCAGGCTGCTGCGGAATGAGGTCCCTGGCGGAGAAGCCAGTTTCCATCTGTACGGCCTTCCTCAATGTTCGGAACAACATGCGGTACACCGCCCTCTGGTGTCTGATCAACCTCCAGATCATGGAGCCATTTCTTATAGAACGTATATGTATTCATCAGATAAGTGGCGGTACGGCAGAAGATCTGCGCATCTCCAGTCCATCCCAGACGCTCATCACGCTGCGGGCAGTCTGTAGGTACATCAAGGAAATTACTCTTCAGCCCCCACAGGAAATTGTGATGCAGCTGGTTCAGCAGCGGATTCGAACACTCCAGACTTCCGTTTGAAGCCATGTTGGAGTGAAGGGTGCAGGCTGTGAAATTCTCAGCTTTCGGCTCGCCTGGATAGGAAACAATCAGCGCATACTGAAATCCCATGTAAGTGAAAGTCGGATGCCAGGTAACTGTCTCTTCCCTTGCAAAAGTATATTTCATCGTTGCTTTGGCTGCACGAAGATTGTCCAGATATACATTTCCATCTTTGTCCAGAACTTCGAAGCAGTGAAGTTCGATCACATCGCCTGGTTTTCCGGCTGCAGTTACTTCAATTCGTCCTGCCATATTCTGGGCAAAATCAATAACTGTATCTCCTGCCGGTGTTTTGAAAATACGTTTCGCTGGAATACGATCCATTACACGAACCTTCGCAGCGTACTGCGCGCGCATAACCTGTGTATCAAAGAATACAAGCTGAACCGGCTTCCAGTCGCCTTTTGTGGTTTCTGCCTTTGACCAGTCCGGAATCTCAAGGGCTGCATCATAAGTCTCACCATCATAGATTTCTGCAAATACCACCGGTGAATCGCAGCCTTTCCATGATGGATCCGTATAAACAGATTCTGTTGTTCCATCGGTGTAGCGAATCAGAAGTTCCATAGTAAAAGCCGTCTGATCACCATAGTTGTTACGGGCTTTTGTCAGCCCCATAACACCTTTATACCAGCCTGGAGCCAGCATTGCTCCAGCACCGTTAATGCCCTTCTGCAGATATTCCGTTACATCATAGGTCTGATAGAGGAGATGTCTTCTATAGGATGTCCAGCCCGGTGTCATCTCGTCCTCACCAACTTTTTTGCCATTCAGGTAAAACTGATACAGGCCAAGGGCTGTAGTAAAGGCATAGGCTTCTTTTATATCTTTTTTGATTTCAAAGGTTCCTCTTACATAGGTTCCTTTGGAAACGTTCTTATAGGAATCGTCAGTTTCGGCGGATACAAAAGGAGCTTTCCATGCTGGTGCGCCTTCCTCCCACTCACCATTTTTTCCTGCAAGGGCAGTTACAAAAGATGCGGTTTCGCTCCAGTCCGTTTCTTCCTGACCATCACTGGCTTTTGCGCGGACAAAATAGCGCTTGCCGCTCTCCAGTGAAGCACCTTCTGCATAAACATGTGCAGATTCCTCAGACTCTGTTTTTCCGCTGTTATAGATCAGATCTGTAAAATCAGCGTCTTTTGCAATCTGAAGTTCGTAGGATTTCTGTTTTACATTTTTCTTATCGCTTACAAGCTCCCATGCAAACTGGGGCATGTGGGAAACACCAACCGGGGCTGTTTCATAATCCATATATATTTTTTTAATCGCAAGCATTTTCTTTCCCCCTTTCAACGTTTTCTCAAATTCAAAATCTGTCTTGCCTCATCCGGAGTAGCTGGCTCCAGACCCATAGCGCGTATCAGATTTACCAGTTTCTCAACCACCTGCCAGTTGTACTCGGCATCTACACCATCAGCCAGATAGTAGCTGTCTTCAAAACCAACACGTACTACCGTTGCTCCCATAGCGATGGCTGCAGCCAGAAATGTCCAGTTATCACGGCCAAAATGGGTAACACCCCAAAGTGCATCAGATGGAACAAAGGAACGGAAAGCTGCCAGCATTTCTGGTGTAGGCTGCATGCCGCCTTTGTGACCAAATACCAGATTGAACAGCATTGGATCTGCAAATGGCTGCTCAGATTTCACTACTGCCATGTTATGTAGCATTCCAATATCAAAAACTTCTGTTTCCGGAAGGATTCCTCTTTTATAAACTGCATCTGCACAATAACGGATATCATCAAAGGAATTGATATATACTGCCTCACCAAGATTTGTGCTTCCGCCGTTAAGAGACGCACTCTCTACCTTCGGGTAGTCAAGCGGATTGCAGCGATCCTGGATATTCATATCTGAAACACCGCCTGTAGACGCCTGAACTACCACATCTGTCCGTTTCAGAATCTCGTCAAAGCACTCAGACATATAAGAAATGTCAGGTGTAAGGCTTCCGTCTGGTTTACGACAGTGAAGGTGACACATAGCAGCACCAAGTTTTACGCTTTTCTCTACATCCTCTGCAAGTTTTACTGCATCCACACTGGTTCCTGCCTGTACAGGTGCCAGAGATATAATTACTTTTTTCATTATGTAAACCTCCAATCAGATCAATTCCTCTACAATTTCCTTCAACGTACTTACTTCACCCACATTTCCCGGAAAAATAATGTATGGCATTCCAGGGAATTTGCTTTCTTCTCCTGTCATCCATACCGGGATCCCTTTCTTCACCTGTCCCATAACACGGGCTTTCTTTACGCGAAGAGCTTTGGTTCCTACGTCAGATGAAGTGATTCCGCCTTTTGCAATGATAAATTTCGGCTTCACAGAAAGTTTTCCGATAATACTGGTCACTGCGTTGGAAATCTTTACAGAAATCTGCAGTTTCTCTTCCGGAGTCATATTCTCCGGTGCAAGAAGCTGTCTGCTTGTATAAATTACAACGGTTCTTCCAGACAGGATTTTCTCTTCTGCTGCCTTCACCGTTTTCTCTACTTCTTTCTCCAGACCATTTTCTTCGAATACAGTGTTTACCTGAAATTCCATAAAATCAACCTGTCCGTCCAATTCCTTCAGACAGTTCAGCTGGTCTGTAGTCTTCTTCACATGGGAACCGATCAGAACGATTCCTCCATTCCTTGTATCTCCTTCCAGCTGCTCTCTTCCAAGAAGGGGCTGATCCGAAATCCTTCCCATTACCTTGGTAAAAGCTGCTGCTGTTCTTGCCATGTAATGTTTTCCCTCTTTCATGGCAAGCACCAATGCTGCACAGAAAACCTTCAGATCAGCGTAAGATACTGCATTCACAATAATCTTCGCCATGTCTTTTGCAGTCATAAGCTTCACCTTGACCCCCTGCACATCCAGAGCATTCAGTTCGTCCAGAGAAATGGTGATACAGTCCTCTTTATGGTATTTTCCTTCTGTTTTTTCCTCTACGTATTCTGTAAGGTCGGAGGATTTGTAGCCGAAGGTCTTGTCCTTTGCAAACTCTGTCATTCCGGCAGGAACCAGATTGTCCTGTTCTTTTACGTAATGGATATTATCCATTGTATAGCGCCCGCCTTCTGGGAAAAACGGACAGATGATCTCACCATCAACACCAGCGCCCTTGTTCTTTGTCAGGCCATCTGCCAGAAGCTGTGTTTCCAGCGGATAGTGACCTCTCAGTGTGGAATCTCCACGGGAAATGATCATGAAGTCCTGTCCCAGCTCTCTGGCAACCTTCGCCACTCTTGTGGCAATATCCTGATGAACTTTTGTAGTTTCCTCCACAGAAAAGCTTCGTGAATTGGTAAGGATAAAAAACATAGCTTCTTTTTCCTCAAAGCCCTTGCGGATAGATTCTTCTTCCCAGTCAGTATAAACAGACACATCATGAACGGTCTGCACACCAGTAGGGTCATCATCCAGCACTACTAATTTTTTATGAAAACCTTCCATTGCCTGGGAAAGAAGCGCTTCTGCTTTGTCGGCATCTGTTTTGCTTCTCTCCTCAACGGTATGGAAAGGAATTACTTTACATTCCATAATTTCTATAACTCTCCATTCTGTTCGTTCAAAATATAAGCGGCAGGATTTTTTACATTCATATCTCAGTTTTTGATAACTCAATTTATTATACGGTATATGCGACAGGGAACCAGATCCTCATTTCTCCATAGTCACGGTTATCCCATGCGTAATATGGGATCAGGCGTACATACTTTTTGCTCATACCGTGGTATTTCAGCGGCTGATAAAGTGCATTTCTGTCAAATTCAGAACGGTCAATGGTATATTCCTCAGTTTCAAGAGCAGTCATTTTTCTTCCCTGAATTTCAAATTCCACAGGAGTAAACTCTGCATTCAGATCCAGATAAATATCATCCAGAGTCGATGCATGGGTATCTGCACTCTCGCAGCAATATACCAGAGGTCCACATTCAATTGCAGCCTGTCCAACTGTTTCTTCTACCATATTGTTTGCAACGGTATAGCGAATCTTCATATCCAGATTCAGCTGTACATCCATGTTTTGCAGATCTTCCACAAGAATATCCAAATAGGTTCCTGCATCAGCTGCTGTCAGCTCACGGTCTGCACCAGTACCCTTAATGAAACCGCCTGCAGCCCATCCCGGAACGCGCAGTCTTAAATGAACAGGAGCATTTACTTTCACATCTTTTGCAGTGAAGCGGATTGCTCCATCGAACGGATAATCTGTGGACTGCACCAGTGTGAATTCTCCTCCATTTTCCAGCTTCACCTGAGCTTCACTTGCGCCGTACATACCAGTCCATACACTGTTATCAGAGGTAAGATATGCATACTCACTGGACTGTGCAATGGTTCTTGCCAGGTTTGGAGGACAGCAGTAGCTGAGAATATATTCGCTTCTGGTAAGAGGCCAGATCAGCTTATAATCAAGCTTTTTAGCACGTCTTAACATGTTTTCATAGAAGAATCTCTTACCATCCAGACTCAGTGCAGCCAGGTTGGTATTTAACATCATTCGTTCCAGAATATCAAAGTACTCTGCCTTTGGCTCCAGCTGGAACATGCGGTACGCCCAGAAAACGCCGCCCAGAGATGCACAGGTCTCATTGTATGCAGTAATATTTGGAAGCTGGTATTCATAGCCATATGCCTGATGAACAAGCTGATGATCAAAAAAGTATCCATAGGGAGAAGCGCCATTATACAAGGCTCCACATCCGCCGGTAATATAAAGCTTTTTATCCACAAGACTTCTCCATACTTTGTGGAGAACCTTAATATAATCCGGATCTTCCTCTTCCAGACAAAGATCCGCCACACCTGCATAGAGATAATTGGCACGAACTGCATGTCCAAGAATTTTCTCATGCTGCTTCAGCGGAATCTTATCCTGATTGTCATCCAAACCGTTCTTTACGCTGTCACGAAGCGCGATCGCCTGTTTCGCAAGCTTCAGATAACGCTCTTCGCCAGTGGTACGATACATTTCCACAAGTCCCATATAATGGGAAGGGCAAACTGCAGTCTGAACCTCTCCTGTGCGTTCTGCCTCTTCATACAGATGCTCCAGATAATCTGCTGTTCTGGCTGCAATTGCAAGAAAGCTGTCCTTGCCTGTAATTCTTTTATGTACACAGGCCGCTGTAAACATATGTCCAAAGTTGTATACCTCGAAATCGTTAATATCTCCCATTCTGGAAACGCCGTTCCCGCTTCTTTCTCCAATGATCTGCTTGGTGGAAAGATAGCCGTCCGGCTGCTGTGCTCTTCCGATCAGGTCTATATAATTCTCAATTTCTTCCTTCAGAAGCTGGTTATCTGTCTGATAAGCCGTATAAATGGCAGATTCCATCCATTTATAAAAGTCTCCGTCTCCGAAAACAGTTCCGTCAAAATCTCCCTGCGCATCTCCTGCGCAGATTTTAAAGTTCTCTACTACATGGCTGATATCCTTGCTGTCAAACATATGCTTCAGCTGAGGCACAGTACTGTTCGCACAGGTATCAAAGCGTTCCTTCCAAAGACCGCCTGTCCATTTTACTTTCATCCCGTCCAGCGCATGAACCTTCGCGTATGGGGATCTAGTTGTATCTGTCAGCATGGTTGTTCTCCTTTAATTGTGCAGTTTTGTTCTCTATATGATTAATCTTATAATCCTTTAGCCTTCAATGCAGCTGCAAGTGCCTGTGCGCCAAAACGCGGGCTGGAAAGTACAGGTTTGCCAATTTTCTCATAAATTGCATCTTCTGCATATGCCATAGATCCCTGAGCCAAAAGAACCACATCTACCTGATCTGCGATTTCTTCTGCCTTTGCACAAAGAAGAGCTTTAAATTTATCCTGGTCTGCGCCGAATGCATCTACAAGTCCATCAACCAGTTCTACATGGCTGTTCATTTCTCTTGCAACACGGGAGACGGTATTCTTGGTAGGCTCCAGGGTAGTAGGAAGAGTTGCAAGTACGCCTACTCTCTTGCCAAGGCGAGCTGCTTCACGGCACATTTCCTCATCAATACGAACAATCGGGATGCCTGTGTAGCGTCCAATATTCTGTGCGGCATCTGCAACTTCTCCAACAGAAGAGCAACAGTTTAAAATTGCATCTGCCCCGTCAGAAACAGCCTGCATGTACATTCCCACAAGGCGAGCTGCTGCACTTGCAGTTACATAACCATGCTCTCTTACCTCTGCAAGAATAGACGGATCTTGATAGTTGAGAATTTCCGGGGTATCTCCAAGATTTTTTCTGATTTCTTCGTTTACACACTCAATAAGTTCTGGTGTTGTGCTAGTATAAACAATTCCTAATTTCATTTCAAATGTCTCCTTCTTTTTCTGTTTTAACAGTCTTCAAACCCTTCCGATTTTTGAATTTACTATTTTCACTTGTGAATTATACCCATTAAAGCCTATAAATTCATACCATCTTTTTGTAATCTATACAAAAATTTTACGATTACAAAGCAGTCATCGTCAAGTCCAATTTCTTTATTTAGTGTCACATTTATTATTGTTATGACTGTTTACAAATCACTGCCACATCATAAGCAGCTAGCGATAATGTTTCGTTAATATCTTCTCCTGTGAGCAAATTCCTACCTGTTACATTCTTTATCAGCGATTTTTCTTTGCCATGATTCAGATAGAATTCATAGGTAGTGTCTTCTCCCTGACGTTGATGGTATTCCACTTCTCCCGGAAGATCCTTAACTGCAATTCCGGCATTAGCAAGCATTGTTTCAAACAGACTTCCCATTTCTTCAGGCGCAACTCTTGCTGCTATGTAATAGGCACGACCATTTTCTCCGGTATGAGTATCGCTTTCCCATTCTTTTACAGTTAATGCGGCACTTCCCTCATAGAAATCAGTTCCATAGGAAGCCAGGATCTGTGCATCCTGAACCCGTAAGATTTCTGCGTAATCATATACAGTCCATTTTTTTCCATCAAGAAAACACAAGCTGTTTCTATCAGAGGGATATAAGGTGTCAATTTCCTCACTAATCACTCCGAACAACTCTGCCAGTCCGTCTCCTGGAAAACCGCCAAGATAACACAAGGTATCTTTATCCACATATCCGGTAAAATAAGTGGCTAGAAGCTGACCGCCGTTTTTCACAAATTTCTGCAGGTTTTCTGCGGTTCCCGACTGGAGAAGATAAAGCATAGGTGCTACAACTACTTTATAATCACTAAGATCATCATTGGAACTAACCACATCCATTTCTACTCCCAGCTTCTGAAATTCTTTCCAGATTCCAATGCAGGTTTTTTCATAATTTTTTGTGTTTTCACTTAATGCTTTTACATCCTGGATTGCCCAACGGTTGTCCCAGTCAAATAACAGAGCTGTTTTTGCTTTTACCAGTGTTCCGGCTGCAGGGGCAATTTTTTTGAGCAAAGCACCAACCTCTGCCACCTCCCTGAAAATTCTGGTATCATCCTTTCCAAGGTGATCTACAACAGCTCCATGATACTGCTCAAAGGAGCCGCGGCCTTTTCTCCACTGAAAATACTGAGCAGTATCGGAACCACAGGCAATTGCCTGCATACACGCAAGCTTGTGAACGCCAGGTCTTTTTACTTTATTATACGGATGCCAGTTTACCAGCCCAGGTGCACTTTCCATCAGCATAAAGGGCTTGTCCTTTTTCAACCCACGCATCACTGCGTGATGAAACCCATTTTCTGTCATGGTTTCATACAAGCTTTCATAATCATTGTTGTATTGTGGATAGCTGTCCCAGGAGATCACATCCAGAAATGGTGCCATTTTTCGGTAATCAAGACCATTGTAAAGCATCATAAAATTTGCTGTCACAGGGATATCCGGGGTAATCTCTTTGAGTACTTGAATTTCAGAATTCATAAAATCATTCATATTCCAGGTAGTAAATCGTTTCCACTCCAGATTCAGCCCCATAATACTGCCTTCACCATTTGCAAATGGTGGTTCTATCTGATCAAAATCATTGTAGCGATGACTCCAGAAGGTCGTCCACCATGCCTGATTTAATTTGTCGATTTCATGATCAAACTGCTCGCTCAGGTACTTCTGAAAACGCTCTACGCACAGAGGACAATAGCACTCTCCGCCTAACTCATTGGAAACATGCCACATAATAAGACCAGGATGCTGTCCGAATTTTTCAGCCAGCAGTTTGTCTATAAGTGCTGTTTTTTTGCGATATTCCGGTGAGGACATGCAGTGATTGTGACGCACCCCATGATGATTTCGCTGGCCGTTTTTTCCAACTCGCATTGCTTCCGGATACTTTTTATCCAACCATGCAGGTCTTGCACCGGATGGTGTGGCAAGGATCGTATAAATGCCGTTTTCATATAAACTGTCCATAATTTTTTTCAGCCATTCGAAGTGAAATTCGCCTTCCCTAGGCTCATATACGGACCAGGAAAAAACGCCAAGTGTAACACAGTTCACACCTGCTTTTTTCATCATTCTGATATCTTCTTCCAAAATGTCCAGACGATCCAGCCACTGTTCCGGATTATAGTCTCCACCATGGACGAAACCATTTAACTTGGGAAATAAAATATTCTTTTCCATTTCAACACTTCTCCATTTTCTTCCAAACTATTCCTCAACTATGGCTACAAATACGTCTCCTGGCTGAATCGCATTCTTCCCGGTAAATTTCCGCTCATCAATAAGGCTTTTCAGTTTATCTGTTCCAAAATCAACTTCTGCCTCTTTACTGTTATGATTAATCACAAAAACAATTCTACCTTTATCGGATTTTCTGACTGTCAGCTCCACACCTTCATCTGCGGAATATACGCTTTCGATATTGCAGTCTTTACAAATTTTTTCCATCAGTTCTTCCAGAAATTTCTGTTCTGGCTGAGTTCCAATATAGTAAGCTTTTCCTTTTCCGAAAGTATTGCAGGTCACGCATGGAGTTCCTGCATAAAAGTCATCTTCATAGGTTGCAAGAACTTCCGCACCACCTTCTGGATGAATAATATCACACAAAAAGTCACAGGAATATTCTTCTCTTGAAACCATATCCGCCTTTTCGATTTTCATATGATTCTGTTCATACGGGCGAAGAGCGTCCGTTTCTTCTACCCATATTCCAAGCATGTCCTTTAATTTTCCTGGATAAGCGCCGAATACGCAACGGTCATTTTCATCTGCAAGTCCAGACATAACTGTAGTAACCAGAGTTCCGCCATTTTTCACATATGCATTTAACTTTTCGCCAATATTATTTTTTTCCATATAAATCATAGGTGCTATAATGAGATCATATTTCTCCAGTTCTGCCTCAAATGGCAGAAAATCTACTCCGATATTCTGACGATACAAGGTTTCATAATAAAGAGAAACTGTTTTTAGATAATCCATATCCTTGGACGGACCGCTGGAAAGTTCCAATGCCCACCAGTTATTCCAGTCAAAAAGAATTCCTACCCTTGCAGGTGTCCTTCCATTCAAAAAAGTATCCCCTATATGCGCCAGCTCAGCTCCCAATACACTTGATTCCCGGAAAACTCTTGTATCCTCTCTTCCTGAATGGCTAATAATTGCCCCGTGGAATTTTTCCTGTCCGGCAACAGACTGTCTCATCTGAAAAAACAGGCAGGTATCTGCTCCATGCGCCATTGCCTGATAAGATAATCTTCTCACTTCACCTGGCCGTTTCAACAGATTATAAGGCTGCCAGTTCTGCTGATTTGGAGACTGCTCTGTCAGAACAAAAGACTGACCGCCTTTTAAGCCTCGCATAATATCATGCTTCATTGCTACGAAATATGCTGGATCATCTGGCCACGGATAGTTATCCCATCCTACTATGTCCAATTTCTTAGTCATAGTGAACTGATCTAACTTCTTGATAAAACCGGACATATTTGTCTGAATAGGAATCTCCGGATTGTATTTTTTCAGAACATCATATTCATTCTGGAAACATTCCGCTGTTGAGTCTGTTACAAAGCGCATATAGTCTAGCTGAATTGCCGGATTAAACCGATAATCATCATTTAATTCTGTAGGTAGTGTTACTTCTTCAAAGCTACTGACAATTCTTCCCCAGAACGTGGTGTGCCATCTTTTATTCAGTTCATCCACTGTTCCATAACGTTTTCTTAACCATACACGAAACTTTGCCTGACAGGTCGGACAATAGCAATAGGTTCCATATTCATTGGAAACATGCCACATCGCAAGTGCTGGATGATGGGCGTAACGCATAGCCATTTGCTCTGCAATTGCAGCTGCTCTCTCTCGATATTTCAAGCTGTTTACGCAGAAGAACACGCGCATTCCATGGGTTCTTTTTCTTCCTGCAATATCAACAGGAAGTACTTCTGGATATCTGGTGGACAGCCAGGCCGGTTGTGCAGTAGTTGGAGTTGCAAGGCACACATGAATACCATTTTCCCAAATTTTATCAATGATTCGGTCCAACCATTCGAAATTATAAACACCCTCGTCTGGCTCAAGCTTTGCCCATGAAAAAACTGGAAGAGTTAATAAATTAATTCCAGCTTTTTTAAACAAACGCATATCCTCATCTATTGTCTGATCATCCCACTGGTCAGGATTATAATCTCCGCCATAATATATTCTGTCTGCTTTCTTCATCTTAATTTTCCTCTCATATTGTTTCTGTAATTTACAGCATTCTCATGTTCCGCAAACTTCAAGTTTAACAGCATTTCAAACTCATCTAATTAATATCGCATATACGTCTCTATCACCGGTGCTTCTGTAATTCCGGTCGCAGGTATCTGCAAATGAGTGGATGCACCATCTTTCAACTTCCAGACAAGAGTAGTATCCACTTTTATTTCAAGATGATTTTCACCGTCCAAAAGTGCATCTGTAACCTCCACTTTCGCAGGGAAGCCAGCCAAATAGCCCACATCTTCTCCGTTTAATTTCACTCTCAGGCAATCCGCCGCTTCCGGGAATTTCAAGCTATAATGCTCTCCTTCGTTCTTCTTCCAGGTGAAGCTTCCTGTATATAGGTAGCTTCCCGTATAAGCAGGGAAATAGCCCCTTCCGTTCATGTTTGGAAGCTCTTTATCTGCTTTTAGCTGCAGAGTTTTTCCTTCTTTGGTTGTTACTTTCCACGGAATATAGAGGGTAGTCTGTTTCTCAAGACAAAGTATATCAGGCTCAATTTTTTGTCCTTCTTCTTTAATATGCTCTATTGATTCCAGGCACAAAAAGCAGCTCTCTCCAGGCTCCAGACTTCCCGGAATCTGATACGCATATCCTTCAGCCTGTGCCGGATAAGACTTCAAATCAAAGCTTTTAGCGCGATTAAACCAGGAATCATAAAGGGTCAGTCCATCCAATTTTTCAGCCTGTACAAGCAAAGCAAAATCAGCTCTTCTGAACACGCTTTCGTTAAATAGCATTGCGCAAAGCCCTTCCTCTGTCTGGTTCACGATCATACGAAGATCCTGAAGGTTTTCGGAAATTGTTCCCTGACCGTTATCTGTAACTGCAAGTTTACGCATCCTATGCTTTTCACTTTCTGCCACAGCTTTTTGGGCCAGATTATCTAATGTTACAATTTCCACCCACTTAGAAAATACTTCTGGCAGTTCTGTTCCTTTGGTAGTTTTTTCAGGCAATTTATCAATTATGTAAACCTTTAATTTATTTTTCTGATTGGCTTCTATAAACTGTACTACACGCTCATCCAAACACTGCACATATGGAATAATCAGACTTGCGTAGGTCTTGTCCAGAATCTTCAGAACTCCATTTTCTACAATAGCTTCTGCAAAAATATCTGCCGGAATCACATCATAATCCAGCTGTTTTTCCATAAGGGCACGGCCTGGTTTCTGGAAGTACATTGCTTCGCCGCACCACTCGCTTTCTCCGTGATAAAGGATTGCCGCATCTGCCAGATGGGTTCCACTGCTGAGAAAATGGGCACTCCTGTTCATGTATTGCATGAGCCAGGTGAAACACTCAAATCCCGGATTATTACCGCCTGCATAAAAATGCGGCGGACAATCAGGATCTGGATATTTCATGGAAAAAGCATGTGGCGTGAACTCATTAATTCCTCTTACAAGCATATGGTTAGTCAGCCATTTCATAAAGGAATTACCTTCTGCCCATCCATAGTTTCCGAAGATTTCACACAGCGCACGGTCTTTTTTGTTTTTCTGAATATGAGCTGCCGAGCTTCCTAATTTGGCCAGTCCGAAATGGAAAAATTCGCCGTCGCGGTCTCCTGCAATCCATTGATGAACCGGTTGTGTAAATCCCGGTACAATCTGATGATGAACAACATCAATGCCAGCCATATGCTGTCCTTCCATTTCCCTGAAATAATGTCCGATGCTGCAGCCCATCCGTGCATGTGCATTGTCATCTTCAATAATATGTCCGATATATTCTACACCATGTACCTGACACCAGCTTCCAATCTGACCGCTGAAGCAGGTATGTACCAAATGGGTCATTGCATCCATATATTCTGTACGAACCTTTGTGGTTTTTTCTTCAGAATCGTACCACAATGCAGGAAGATTGGTGAGAAATTCCTCTTTCCAGGTCTCTGTTAGTTTTCTTTCCAGCTCATCGCTCCAAGGCAATCTGATATCTTTCTGGCCTAACATGTTGTCAAAGGGATAGTCTTTTACGTTGCCAAGCTCTGGCTCATCAGAGAAGAAGCCAGCAATCACATTTCCGAAATATTTACTGTAGCGAGCGTAATGCTTTTCATAAACTTCATCCAACAATACCTTGACAGATGAGGAATCGATCAGATTCATATAATGATCTCTTCCGCCCCCGGTTCTGGTGGTAAATAAGATAAAAAGGCGATAAGCTCCTTCCGGAAGATCAAAGTACACAAAACCGTTTTCCATGGTATCTGTAAGATCCAAAATGTCGCTTCCTCTTACTGCCAAGGTCTGTCCATCTGGCTTTGGTACTGCCAGAATTCCCAGTAGTCTTCCATCTGAAGGAATAAAATTTTCCACCAGGACTGCACCGCTGCGGCAGGGACCCATAATGTCCATATGTCGCTCTCCAAGGTACAGCTTTGACTTTTCCGGGTGCTTTTCAAATCCGCCGTTAGCATATCCGGTTGGAAACTTTTTGTCATCCAGAATCCAGAGACGAAGCCCTCTTTTTTCAGCTTCTGCACAAATAAAATCCAGATTTTCCCACCACTTAGGACCACAGAAATCCGGATGTGGTCTGGATTCCAGACACACCTCACGGATACCGCATTTCTCTATTTTATCCAGCTCTTTTCCGATTGTTTCATTATCTTCCCCTTTCATCCAAAGGAATGGCAAAATGTGGCTGGTACACTTTCCCTGAAGCAAAGCTTGTAAATGTTTCATACGCTCTCCTGTTTCTTTTGTATCATAATATTGGTTCATTTATGTGCGATTATTTTTGTCAGAATCAGGTCAAAATTTCTTATTTGCTGCTACGCATATGGTTCTGTATTCGCCGTATGCATTGGTAGGATCTCCTTCTTTCCAAGGGCGGGTTGCACAGTAAAAATGGTACAAGGTGTCATCCTTTTTTACAATAGATGCCTTGTGTACATGACCGCTATAATAAGTTCCCTCCGGGCCAAAAGAAAGGATTGGCTCCCTTACCTTTTCCCAGTGAAGAAGATCATCAGACATGGCCAATCCTTCCTGTGCATGACTGTGTCCATCCTCATAAATCTTGCCATAGCCAAAGTAAAAGTTCACCCAAATATCCCCATCCTTCACAATATAGGGATCAGATACAAAGCGTTCATCCCAGGATTTCCGGTTTACCTTCATCACTGGATTTCCTTCATATCTTTCCCAGTGAAGAAGATCCTTTGAGGTTGCAACACCTGTCTGTTCTGTCCAGCGTTCTTCTTTGTCTTTTGCATTATAAAACATGTACCAAATGTCATTATTGCGGATAATGCAGGCTTTATAGAGTCCGCCTGCTTCCCAGTCGGCACCGTCTTTCCAGGAAAAGCAAGGCTTATCCGGAAAGTGCCAGTCCAGCAGCTCTTCGTCTTCTGTCCACGCCAGACCAATTTCAGCGGGGCCACTTTCATAGCCTGTGGAAGGATAAGAATGATAGACCAGCCAATATTTTCCATCTACTTTTCCAAGCTTTGGGATCTGATTGAAATCGTCATTTTCTTTAATCATCCAGGTGGCAGCACCTCCAATGCGATCCCAACGGTCAGAATCCAGGTTTCGTTTGAGAATTACGCCCTTATGCTCCCAGTGAAGAAGATCATCACTGGTTGCTAAGGCTGACTGATATCCTTTGCCATCAAAGCCTGTATACAACATGTAATACTTGTTCTGATGCCAGAAAACAAATGGAATATCTACTGCTTTTTCATCAAATGCACCGAGCATTCCGGATCCATGAAGTACCGGTTTTTCATAACGGTAAGGAGTCAGATACTTCTGTATTTTCGGGTCTGTTAATTCGATCATTTTATGTATTCTCCTGTTTTATAATCTATTATTTATCAACTTGGCATGTTTTAGTGACTGCGCACATTTTCATCTTAACAGTGCCACAGGTGCCATCTCTCATAACAAGCGGAGGCTTTCTCACATTTCCCCAGGATATATGCGGGTAGGAAAAATCCTGGTTTATCATCAGCTTAATAGGCTCTGTATGATTCCTTCCAAGTACTCGCAAATAGTCAAGAACTATGTAACAATCTGTGGCGTCTTCTGCTTTTTCCCCACACACCTCAATACGAATCGTATGCTCTCCATAAGGCAGGTCTTTAATAGAAAAAATCGGCAAATGATAACACTTATCGTAACCTGCAGAACAGCAGGAGAAATCAACTCCGCCACTTCTCTGGCTGATATGGGAGGCTTTCTTTTCCCCGTCTACATATACGTCTGCCATTCCAAAAGCAGGATCCTGAGGACCGTACCATAGGATTCCGGTACCCTGAAATTTACAGGTAAATGCGGCGCCTTTTTCCCGGCTCCACATCTCCGTTCCGTGGTCACTTTCTTTCTTATCTACTACCTGATACCAGGTTCCGGTATAGGCAATTCGCGAATCAGATTCCAGAATTTTTTCTTCTTTTGGATCAAGCACTTCCAAACGGATATTAGCTTTGGAGACTTCCCGACTTCCATTCTGATCGGACTTCTTTTTGGCACCGAATATTTTCAGCATTCCGATTTTATCAGCATCTTTTTCCCTATTAAATGCATCCTGTATTTTAGTTCGATTCTCATTATAAATATACGCTTCTGCAACATCCTCTTTGGTACTTTTGAAATCATTACTTCCATGATATTCTCCATCATAACGCCCAAAAAGAATATCATCTCGCATGTCTTCTCCCCAGGAAGTCACTGGCATTTCACCCCAGATATTGGATCTGGTAAAGCGCTTTGCAGTTCCCTGATTTCGGGAAATATGGTCCCTGGGATAAAGAGAAATTCGTCCCTCCTGATCCGGATCCAGATTTCTTCTCCAGGATAAAGTGTCCACAGATGGATCCAGAATATATGCTATTCCAAGCTCATCCAGCCCGCCGCAATCTACACCTACACGAAGCTTCATCTGCTTGGGAAGATGCTTTTCCAGGTGAAGAATCTGATATGTTGTGTAGAAGGTTCCGTCATTTTGAATCTCTATTATCCACTCTATAGATAGCGTTTTTTTGTATCCGCCCTGGATTCGAACTTCTACAAAATTCTGTTTTTCTTTTACTGCAAAAGAGGTCATATACCAGGATCCAAGCTTCAGGTATGGGACATTTAATATTGGACCGCCAACCAGAATTTTATTATTCTGCCTTGCCCAGCCGCCGGTCAGAAGACCGGTCTTAACATTGAAAGAAAACTTAAAATCATTTCCCGTTATGAAAACTTCCTGGTTTTCTTTATGAATCTTTAAAGCTTTTATATTTTCTGTTTCATCTGCATTTAACTCAAACAGCGGAGCTTCCACATAATCTCGGGAAAACACCTTCATTTCATCTATCTGGCAGTCATTTCCATCCAGGAATTCCAGTGTCACCGGAGACTGATCCTCTGCATTTTCCAGCGACAGTAAAACCTTAATCACCTTTCCCGGCGCACATTTCGGGAGCTTCCAGATACCATTTTCATCACCGCATTTCCATTTCACTTTAACCTCATTTAAATTGGTGTGACAGAAACGATTTTCTATAATCAACAAAATCTTTTTCTCCTGAGCCTTTACTTCGCTGTGAATAACTTTAATTGGAGAATAGGCTTTTCTGGTCATGTAAAACTCCGGTTTCTTTCTTCTCCAGACATCAATAATTCCCCATTCCATCTGTCCGTTTCCACCATCATAAAGATCCGTTTCATCGATCCCAGCCCAGATTGCACCGCCAAGAGCACCCTCTGTATTCCAGATATTATCCCAGAAAATACGGATGCTTTCGCCCCAGTAGCTTCTGATGTTTGGATCTCTTCGCATCTCCTCACGGTTGTAGCAGGCTACATGCACATATTCGTCATGAAGCACAGGCATATCTTTTCCAGGTGCACCTCCCACACTTAAATTGTCCTTTTTTCCTGCCAGATCAGCATTATATTCAGAGTAATGAATGCTCCAGATATCCGGCATTTCATGCTCTTCCCGAATAGTCATTGGATAGCTGAATTTTGTCATTCTGGTAGGATCCTTCAAATGCGCAAAGCGATTAAGAAGATCAAAATTATGACCTCCAAAGGACTCATTACAAAGAGACCAGATAATTACGCAAGGATGATTGTAATCCCTTGCCATTGTTTCTGCAAAATGACTAAGATAACGGTTTGTTTCCTTAGGATCGCGCTGTGTATAGGGCAATGTCCTTGCAATAAATGCTAATGCCAGCTCGTCCTCCACGTAAATTCCATGCTCATCACACTGGTCAAGAAAATATTCACTTGGCGGATAATGAGAGGTTCGAATATAATTACAGTTTGCTTCTTTAAATAATGCTACATCCTGTTCAATCAGCTCATGGGTCAATGCACGTCCGTTTCTTGGACTGATTTCATGGCGGCACACGCCGCGTAATTTCACCTCATTATGGTTTACAAATAGACGATTACCCTTGCGTTCCAGCTTTCTAAGTCCTACCTTTTTTTCTGCCTTTTCCAGTAGTTCCCAGGTACCAGAGATAGAATCTAATTTATATAATGTAAGTTCAAATCTGTATAGTCTTGGGTGCTCTGCATCCCAGAGAACCGGGTTGGCTACATACAGCTGATCAGTGTAATAGCCTTTAATTTTATTGTCTAAAACCAGGGATTTCTCCTTTGTTTTTATACCGTTTGGATCGTACAAAACAAACTCAGCTTTATATACAGCAGCACTAGCAAGCCGACCTTTTTCCTTCCCGGCAGCCATTTCTGCAGACCGTATTTTCCCCTTCCCATCTATGCTTCCAGGCATATCTGCCAGATCCATATCCACCCGCAGGCTGCAGGTTTCCATATCCTCGTCAAACAATGGTGACAGATAAAGTGCGTTCACATAAACTTCCGGCAATACATACAGCCAGCTGCTGTGAAGCATCCCGCCATGGCTATAGGCACTGACAATATCTGATTCTTCATCCAAATCGATAACAAGAGAAAACGTCTGTTTTCCACATACTTCCTCCGTAATGTCCACATTCCATGTAATAAATCCGTTTTCATGATATGCCACCTGTTTTCCATCCACATAGACTGTAGCAAAACCATTAATCCCCTGAAATTTCAGCACAATATGACTATTTTCCGCTCTCTTTGGAAGCTGTATCTTCCTCTCATAGCTGTAGTGCTGTGATAATCCCTTTTTGTGAAGAATTCCCATGTCAAAGGGCACCTGAACCTGTTGTACTGCACCATCTTTTTTGTCTGTTACTTTCCAGCTTCCATCCAGGCAGATTACTGAATTTTCTGCCGCTTTACTCCATTTTGGAAGGGGAATCACTCTTGGCATAGGATAATTTTTTAATTCATCTATAGTCATATTCATTTGTCTTCCTCCAACAGCATTTGTATTCTGAAAGACTCCCGCACGCCTGGAATCAGCTTTACATCAGGTCTTCGAACGCAGCCTCGTACCATTCTGGGATAATTAAAGTCTACTGCAATATTCATTTTGAATCCACCTGTATAACTGCTTCCTTCCAATACTGCATAATCAATTGAAGTGTATGTATTCTGCGCTTTTGCTTCCTTTGTTCCGGTTACCTCTATGCGAAGTGTATGTTTTTTTTCTTCCAGTCCATGTACCTCTGCCAGTATCTGTCTATAGCGTTTTTCATAGCCTCTGCTCATTCCCGGAAAATCCACTTTCGGTGGGTACTGACTCACATCTTTCTTCCAGAGTTCTCCGTCCAAATATACGTTACACATCCCATATAAAATATCCCATGATCCATAAACAGTGATTCCTGTCCCTGTAAAACTCAGTTCCGCGTAATCTCCTGCTGTATTGCTTAATGTTTCAGATCCGTTAAGATTTCCACAGTAATCTTCCATTTTTATCCAATTACCCACATAATTTATTCGCGGATCCAAATTATTTACAATAGCTCCTTCTGTTAATTCAGGTGCCGGTTCTAACCGAACCTTACACCCCTGAGAAACCATTCGTACTCTATCCGGTTCTGTTACATAATAAGCTCCACCCTTCTCTCCTAAGCCACCACTTGAAATGCCGATTTCTGCTTTCACACGGTGTGGCATATGGCGGAATAGCTTCTGAACTTCATATGCAGTTTCCAGTATTCCATTCTGAAAAAGAGTAAGATAAAAACAAATATCAAGGGTATTTTCATAGGTTCCGCTTATCTTTATCTGTACATTTTCTGCCCCATCCACAGAACAAATTTCAAGGTTTCTCCCTATCCATTTTCCAAGTAAGAATCCTGCTGTATTCAAAAACGGGCCGCCTTTTATCAGTACTTTTTTTCCTTGTTTTTGTATAAGCCCTGCTTCCTTTAGCAGACATTTTTTTCTGGAAAAAATATAAAAAATATTGTCATTTTCTATGTGAAGAGCATCTTCTGTCCACTGAATTTTCCAGTTTATATTATGGATTTCGTTCTGCCTTCTGAAACAATTTATCTTTGTTTCCACCACAGAATTCTCATTTTCCAACTCCGCATATGCTTCTTTTGAAGCTGCTCCATATGCATTTTTCAAGTGATAATATTCTGGCTTCGGATTATGATTCGCGTCCAGAATTCCCCATTCATAATCCATCAGCCCTTCAAAGCTGCCGTCCTCATCCACGCCAGCCAGCACTGCTCCACCGAGGCACCCTGGAGTCCGAGCTGATTTTTCTACAAAAGTACGAATACTTTTTCCCCAGAAATCACGGATTCCAGGATCTCTTTGAATTTCATCCCGGTTATGGCATACTACCGGTGACCAGACCTCGTGAAGTACAGGCACTGGATAGTCTGCATCTGCAATCATATATCCAATCTCATTTTCTGCCCCGGGTGTGTGGAAAATCACCATCTGATCATATGTCTTGTCAAAAGGAAGACGCCAGTCAATATCATGAACCGGCCATACATCCATCTGTGGTTCTTCTTCTGGAATGGACATTGGCAAATGGAAGGTCATCAGGCGAATATCATCCAGTTCCCTGATGCGGTCACGAATGATTCCAAAATTTACTCCCCATGCACAATCGTGTCCTAATGACCAGAGAAGTACACTGGTATGGCTTCCATTTGCAAGCAATTCTTCTGCTGCTGTTTCAAATTCTTTTTGCATATGTGGCAGCTCACTGATGTTTTTTTTGGTCTGTCCCAGTTCATAGAAAGGAGCTGTATTTTCCACCCAGAATCCCATTTCATCACACAGCTCCAACATTTTTTCACTGAATGGATAGTAAATACCGCGGATAAAATTAACGTGTGCTGCCTTAAATAATTCCAGATCACGACGCAAAACCGTCTCCCAATTTTCCATCTTAGAATCTGGTTCACGGTAACAGATTCCCAGAAGCTTTACAGGCTTATGGTTCCAAAAAACCTGCTGATTTTGCCGCTTCAAAGAACGAAATCCAAGCTTTTGTCCATGCCTTATATAGGTCTTCTCATTATTCTTATCTGATAACTCAAGCACTATATTCACCTGGTACAAAGCCGGATTATCAGGTGTCCAGCACAGTACTCCCTGGCATTTAAATACAGCTGTTTTCACCCTGGCAGTGTCTTGTCTGAGCTCATCTTTTTCTTTCACAAGGACATTATTTTTATCTCTGATTTCCAGAAGGACTGCAGCATTTTCTTCATTTGTGCTCCCTCTGTATTTTATGATTAATTCCATCTGTCCCTCTGGATTTTCTACCGTATCCAGCCATATCAGCTCCTGTTTTCTCATTGCTTATTCCCCCGACACTCTGCGTTGTTACGCTTATAAATTAATGTTTCATATCCTTAGGTTTCCAGAATTTCTACCCGCGACAGAATTCCAAATGGTTTTAATTCCCAGCCTTCTATCCACTCAGATCCGCTTGTTCTGTAAGAATCCGGTCCATACCATTTAAATTCATCATTGCTATTATGAAGTGTTCCGAAACTATTAAAACGATTTCCGTATACTTTGATTTCTAACCTGTGAATGCCTGCTTCCAGCTCACCAACTTCAAGCTCATGCGGTGAAAATGCAATTAATCCTCTGGGCTTTTTATCCAATATTACCTGCATAACCGGAGCTGAAAAATGAGGTACTCTTATACAGATCTTCTGATTTTTCTTAAGCTCAAACTTCATAACATACACTATGTTTCCACCGTAAAATGGCATCCTCTGTCTGGTAATATCTCCAAAATACAAATGAGACAGCTTACTGGTAATACAGGCAAATGTCCCACTGACCTGCACCCCAAAATCTCCTAATATAAAAATGTTTTCCAGATTTGTTTTTCTCCCGTAAGGAATTTTCAAAAGCAACTTGTTTTTTCCTTTTTTCAAATTATGCATTGGTACTTTTTTTATAAAAGAATCCACAAAAAATCCACCATCTGTCTGCTTACAGGCTACTCCATTAAAATAAATTTCAGCTTTTTCCGGACATTCCATAGCAAGCGCAAAATTTTCTACATCTATCTCTGAATAAAGCTCATACTGCAGTTCCACCACATGATTTTCCGGAGCATTCTTGATTCTCCAAGGCTGTGTATAAGCATCCTGACGATGTGGAAAATGAAGAAGGGTGCGAATCTGATTATCCAGTCTGAGAATTTCCTGCTCTGGCTGCCACTCTGCTCCATCCAGTCTCCAGCTGCATTTATCAAGAAGCAGAACATTTGGTTCTTCCAGCAAATAGCTTTCCGGTTCATAAATGGTAAGCAAATTTTTCTTTCTGCAAGTATCACTGTTACGTGGCGGAGCTGCTGCCACCAGACCATAGGTTCCATGATTAATACCCGTTTTTATAGCAAAGCTTCCGGAAGGTTTTTCTTTTTTCCTATGTAAAGAAGCTGTTGTTTCTGCTTTTACCGGAATCAGTTTCCACAGCAGACTGTCTTCTCCATATATGGTCAGCGTTACCACCGTATCACCTTTTTTCTGACAGGTTTCCACTGGGCAAATGCTTCCGTCAAGTGCATAATAACTCTCAATTTCAAAGCTTCCCCGAATCCGTATGATCATCTGCTCCCCCTGATCTGCGCGGTTTCTTTTTCTGTTTACATGACACACAAATAACCATCTGCAGTCATGGTCCTGGCGCATCTGATAAAACAGATTGTCACTTCGCCTGCCATTCTGCAGACGAATTTCAATATCCCGGCAGTCTTCTGTAATATCCAGAAGTGCCTTTCTCTGAAACGGAATCTGCTCCACTTTCTGAGCAAATCGTCTCGCCTTATCTCCCGGGACTCCATCAATCAGCATGGGAATGCTGCCAAGAAAAACAACTCTTCCTCCATTTTTTACAAAAGTATTTAAAATAGCAAGCGTACTGCTTCGAATCGTTTGCAGATTTGGAAGAATGACCATTTCATACGGTAATTGTTCTCCATCTGGATATTGTTCCGGCATCAGAGATTCTGAAAGAAAATCAAAATCCACCAGGCCAAATAACAACCATTGAATCACATTTTTAAAGTCTTCATCCATCTGCTCTCGAATCTCACCAGTTTGCACTGTATTTCCATATGCAGCCCAATAAGACTCGATCGGGTGCACCACAGCCACCCGCACCAGTGCTTTTCCTCTGGTCAGTGCAGTGTTTACTCTTGCAAAATAATTTTCTATATAGGAGTACTGCTCCCACCAGGGGGACTGATAGTTGATGGATGCGGGCCAGTCACGTTTCGCTTCCCCTTCCATGGACATGAACGCCAGATGAGGAACCCTTATCGTAACCCCAAGCGCAGTCTGCCAGTCTCCCTGCAGCTTATGCCCTTTAAAATCAAAATCCCAATGTGTTACTCCGTATAGCTCACTTACAACGCCCTCTCTGCCATTTTGTCTGGCAACGCTTACCGCCTGTTTGATTGTGGAATATTCCGGGTCTCCGCAGAGAATATCCACACCTGGAAGCTGCTGTTTTCGATAGCAGCGCATTGCTTCTCCAAGGCGCAGTGTCTGAGAGTATAAGGTTGGTTCTGACATGTAATGTCCTGTCATGGCAATATTATGAGCTTCACACCAATCTGCAATGGTATCACAGTAAGCAGACACAAAGCGTTCTGTAAGATGGTCATGATACAGCAAACGGTGTACACTGTACGCTCCATAAGTTGCCCCTGGCAGTTCCCACAAAAGCTCAGGAACAACTTCCAGAAGATTTACTCCATATTTCTCTTTATAGGTATCTCCCAGGTCATCTGTAAAGGAAAGGGTAATATCTTCCTCACAATCTCCGTTGTAAAATACCATACTTCCTTTCATCTGCGGTTCGTCTGTAAAAATGGCTGGGATGGACTTTCCAAATTCATCTCCCAGTGTCTCATAATAACGTTCATGAGTCACTTCTATAAACCGTTCTACTGCTTTTTTATTCAATACATCCACATAAGTCTGGTCGTTAAACCATGGACTTTCCGGCATTAATTCTATGTAAGCCAACCACAGTTTTCCCTGTTCCTGTTCTTCTTTTTTACTGTTGTATAAGGGACATGGACCATCTATTTTTTTATAAGATTTCAGAAATCCTTCCTGAATCAACACACGATAGGCACACACATAATAACCTGCAGGCTTTTTTCCATTGGCTGCTTCTCTTTGAAATTCTTCCCGGGAAGCACACATATTTTCCTTGCGTTCCCTGGTAAGAAGCAGATATCTGGCACGGTAATCCACATTCTCTGTGACGATTCCCCCTGCTGCTCCGGAAGGAAAACGATCCTCATCATACAGCCAGCAAAGCATGTTTCTCTTTTTCATTTCCTCATCCGTATAACGCACCAGATTCAGAAATTCTTCTCCCAGATAGTCCGTTTCAAGACCAGTTCTGGCATGCAGATGGGCGCCTCCAAATCCCATTTTTTCAAAGCAGTCCAGCTGACTGTCAATCAGCTCTTTTGTAATTTTACAGTTCCAGGCCCAGAAGGGAGTTCCCCTATATTCACTGGTTGGATTTTGAAATAATTCTTTCGTAAGCACAGGTTCTGTATTCTTTTTATATAATGTTTTCTCAGAATTCATACTCATAATATCCGCTTCCCACAGTCATGATTTCCTTCCCATCCGGTGATTCCAAATGCGCTGTAAGTCCCGGCGGAATCTGGCAGCAAACCCTGGTTTTCTCATTTTCCTTTTTCCACTTTACATTGATTTTTCCATACGGATGCATGGTCCAGGCATTTACCCAGTCCACGGCTTTTTCCAGGTGTGGCTGAATTCGGATTTCTTCAAATGAAAGCCCGTCGCGAACCAGTTCCATCCCTCCAAGAGATCCATAAAACCACTCTTCAATACTTCCCAGCATCAGGTGATTCTGGGAACCGTGAATGTTTCCAGGCTCTGGTCCGTCCCATTCCTCAGTAAGGGTTGTTGCTCCATTTACGACCTGATAGCCGTATCCTGGTTTATCTGTAATATTCGTCATCTCATTGAGCACATCTGACATGCCATATTTCATCAGTGCAGCAATCAAAAACGGATGTCCCACATCACCAGCTGTGATGGCATAGCCTCTTTTTACCACGTCATCCTTCAGCTGCGAAACCACTTTATCCTGATATTCCTCCGGCACCAGTCCCACGATCAGGCTCATGGCCTGTGCCGCCTGACTGCCGTTTGCATAACGTCCGGTCTGGTCATCCAGAAACTGCAGATTGTATTCCTCAAATACCAGTTTCATTTTCTTCTGATACGCTTCTGCAACCTCTTTTTTCCCGAGAAGCTGTGCTATTTTTGCCATAATCTGAAGGTCATAATAATAAATACAAGTCGCCACAACGGGAACCGGAGTGTTCTGGGAATGCGGGGTGCAAGGACCAATATCCAGCCAGTCTCCAAGCCCGTGATGAAGCACTTCATGGTGTGTTTTAGACGAAAGATACTCCACATATTTCTTCATTACCGGGAAATATTTTTCCAGCAATGCAAGATCTCCGTAACGTTTGTATGCATACCAGGGAGCCAGCACACAGGCACTTCCCCACTCAGGTGAATCCAGAAATCCCTTATGCCACTTATCAAATCCAGTCACATATTCCGGACAAATATCCGGTATCAGACCATTTTCCCGTTGGGAATCTGCCATATCTCCTTCAATTTTTGTATACAGATTATGCACATCCAGATTATACATAATGGAAGGTCCGATCAGATGTGTCTGCTCCAGCCAGCCTAGCTTTTCCCTATGTGGACAGTCTGTGAAATAACTTTTTGTATTGCTTTTGATTGCCTGCAAAATAATCTTATGTATCTGATTAAACAAGGTGTTGGAGCAGCAAAAATCACCAGCTTGATCTACATCAGGGTAAATAAATTCCCCCTGTAAAGAAATTTCTTTTCCCGGCACAGCACCTGTCATCTCCACATAACGGAACCCTGTATACGTAAAATCCGGTGCAAATTCCTGTTCTTTTTTGTCATTTAAAACGTATGTCCAGGCATAATCTTTTCCTGTTACAGACTGATCAATCCGTCCGTTTTCATCCAACTTTTCCGCAGTTTTTAGCACCACCTTCTGTCCTGCTCTGCTGCCATTTGTTTTCAGGAAAATCCTTGCCCATCCGGAAAAATTTTTTCCCAGATCATACTGCCATACCCCTGTTTCCACTTCTCTCACACTAACCGGTTGATAGATTTCCTTTACCCTTAAAGGTTCCATTGGTGCCGGTTTCAGTTCCCCTAAAGGTGGTTCTACACACACTGCAGCTTCCCAGATTTCCGACGCTTCTGATGTTAAATATTCCCTTGTCCACCGTTTTCCATCGAAATCCTCTCCACCGTAAATACAGCAGAATTCAATCGGACTTTTGGCTCTCTTCCAGGATTCATCTGTCACCACATATTCTCTGCTGCCATCTTCATAAACCAGCTCCAGCTGGCACAGAAGCTTGGCTTTTCCATAGGAACGCTGGAAATACACATAGCGTCCTCCCGGAACATTAAACATACAGTCACCCAGCTTTACCAGAATTATATTCTCCGTATTTTCCCCTTCTGCAAAATATTCCGAGACATCATAAGCCGTATAAAAGCAGGTCCTTCGAAAATCTGTCCAGCCCGGTTCCATTACATGGTCAGACACTCTTTCTCCATTAATCCAGCACTCAAAAGCCCCCATTCCACACACATAAAGCTTGGCTAGCTTCACCGCCTTTTTACAGCCAAATTTCTTCCGGTACAGGTGATATTCATGGTCCTTTGTCTCACCAATGAACTTCCCTTTCCAGTCCTCGCGATTATGATAGGCGGTCTCAAAGGAGCTCTCTTCCTCTGCAGTTATCACACCCTCATCGCTGGAAAATATACAGCTTACATGCCAGGTCATTCTTTTTCCTGACTGAAGTTCCTTTCCTTCATACTGAATTCCAGCCATCCGGGAAGCTTCTACAGTTCCGCTGTCCCAAACAGAATTTCCCTGCTCATCCCAGACCTGCACCCGATAGCTTTCCTGGTGCACATTCCTTTTTTCTGTCTCAACTCTCCAGCTAAATACAGGTTTTTTACTTCCTACCAGGATATTTTCCCGGCGATTATCTGTCATCAGATCGTACAGTTTCATTGCAAATTCCTCCCTCTTTATGGATAATTTATTATAAAATTTACCTGATATATTTTGAATGGAAAAAACGTATATCTCCTATGTAGATTTTTCATATCCCCCACATTAAAAAGCCCTCCCCAGCGAAAACACATAACCTGTGCCTTTCCGCTGAAGAGGGCTTCTCTTTATGAAAGCAGAATTTTTAAAGCTTTATTGTTTGTCTTATTTAACAGTTTTCTCATTCAGAGTTTCAAGGATTTCATCAAAGTCTTCATCTGTCTGGCTCTTGATGTCATCAATGTAATCTTCCCATGCATCGTCATCATTAATGTCGTTCTCACCTGTGATAAACTGAAGCGCAAGCTCTTTTGCTCGTGTCTCGCAGGTTCCGTCATATCCAAGCTCTGCTTTTGCAGAAGACTCTTCAGCAGTCAGATAAGTAACCGGTGCTCTGTCGTATGGGGAAACAGAATCCTCTCCGCCGTTGGCAGCAGACTCAACCCAGTATTTTCCTTCATAGTAACCTTTTTCAGCATTCCACCATGGCTCCGGATTACAAGCAACCTCAAGCATTGCGTTGAAATCAAGCGGGTTAAATGGAATACCGGTTCTGCAAACGCTAGAAGAGGTAAGTCCATACTCAGCGGATTTTGTTGCAGGTGTTGCATCGTTCAAAATATCATCTACGAAAGTCTTAGTTTCATCAGTTTCTGTATAGGTTTCGCCTTCAACACCCCAGTTCATAAGGTTTACCATCTCATCAGAATACTGATAGTCAATCATTGCTACTGCATATTCCGGATGCTCGGTTTCTGCACTGATATAAATACCCATATTTGCATTCAGAGATTTTGCAGCCTGTCTGGAACCCCATTTCCAGGCAGTACCATACTCTGTATTCTCCGGAAGATATGCAAGCCCCCATTCCATATTTTCATCTGTCTTAGCAGTATTCCAGCTCGCTACAGATCCAGACCAAAGTGTCGGGCAAATACCGCCAACATTTGTGGTAGCTTTTGTCTGACCCTGATTGAAGTCTGCTGTTGCAAACTCAGGATCAATATATCCTGCCTCATATAAGCTGTTCAGATATTTCAGGCACTCACGGAAGTTATCCTCAATCGGTCCGAATACCCATTCCTCACCGTTGTAGTACAGGCAATCCCATGTGTGGAAAATTCCAACAAATCCACGGTACAGGGAGTAATCCTTTGTGTTGTTGATAATAACATAATCAAGATCAAGTGATCCATCGTCAATCTTTGCCTGCATGTCAGAGCAAAGCTGTGTAAACTCATCCAGTGTAGCAGCCGGCTGCCAGCCGTTTTCCTTAAGAAGGTCAAAACGATACGCAAATGCTGTGAAGGACTGTGCTCCCTGGATATCATCCGGGTTATAGAAGCCGTCCATAAAGTAATACATGGATCCGTCCTCATTCTTTGCGAAATCCTCGCCACCGTTTGTCTCTTTCATATATTCCGGATAGTAAACCATATAATCGGAATAATCAGCAAGATTTAATAAGATTCCGTCCTCGCCGTACTCATTGACAGCTGATCCCTTTGTTACAGTGGCAATATCCGGAACTGAACCGGACTGAAGTACAACCAGCTCATTTGCCGTATAGTCCGTTGCAGCTGTTCTTGTCCATGTGATGTCAAGCTTGCAGCCAAGGTAATTTTCCATAGCCTCCTGCCATTTTTCCTGAACCAGTGTTCCATCAGAAGACTGCTGATAATCTGCGATGCTTACTTCCAGATGTAAGGTTCCGTCCTCAAGCTCCGGAAGCTCAATGCCGTTATCTGCAGCTGTTGCTTTTGGTGCTGAATCCTCTGCCCATACAGCAGTTGTTCCTATGGTTGTGAAAAGTCCTGCAGCCATTGCTACTGACATTCCCATAGCGGTAAGTCTTTTGGTGGTTTCTCTCTTCATAATTTCCTCCATTTTCTTTTGTAGACATTGTTGAATAGTAAACGTGTGTCTTTTATTTATAAGGAAAGCTGTCCCCCAGCTTCCATATAATCTGAATATCAGCCCTTAACAGCTCCTACCTGTACGCCCTGTGCAAAGTATTTCTGGATGAACGGATATACCAGAAGGATTGGTCCTATGGTTGCGATTACGCAGGCATACTGTACATTCAGACTGTTTAGGTTACCATTACTGATCATCTGCTGTGCATTACTCATGTTTGAAGTATTGGATGTAAATACAATTTTTCTAAGAAGCATCTGAATCGGCTGTTTTGCAGGATCCTTAATGTAAAGAAGTGCTTCATAGTAGCTGTTCCATACGCCAACAACGGAAAACAGACCGAAGGTTGCGTACAATGCTTTTGAAAGGGGCACATAAATCTTTGTAAGAATCTGGAACTCACTGGCTCCGTCAATTCGGGCGGCTTCCCTGATCTCCGGGGAAATTCCCTGATAGAACGAACGATAAATGAAAATATTATAAGCACTTACCGCATTTGGCAAAATCAGTGACCACCAGCTGTCATACAAGCCCAGATTCTGAATCAACAGGTAAGCAGGAACTGTACCACCACTGAAAAACATAGTGATCAGCAGGATAATGGACAATGGTTTTCTCAGTACGAATTCCGGTGCCATCATAACGTAAGCCATAAGAGAATTCAAAACCAGGCTGACAATCATAGTTCCCACTGCAATTACAATCGTATTCCAGTAAGCTCCCAGTATATTCTCATCCTTGAATAAGGCTTTGTATCCGTCCAGATGAAATTCCTTTGGAAAGAAGGTAACCTGACCGGTTGTGATCATGCGGTTGCTAGACAGTGAAGTGGCAATTACATTCAGGAACGGATATAGAAATATAATCGCTACAATGATCATGAACACAATGAGGAACACGTCAAATGCTCTGCTGCCAATATGTATTTTGTTATTCTGTTTTTTTGCTTTTCCAAATGACATGAATTTTTCCTCCTACCACAAACTGTTTTCCGGGTTGATTTTTCTGGTAATCATGTTTGCTCCAAATACCAGAGCAAAACCAATGACTGAAATAAACAGGTTTACGGCTGTTGCATACGAGAATTTACCTTCCACGATACCTTTCTGGTAAACAAAGGTTCCGATTACTTCCAGCTGACTTCTGTTTGTGTCGTTCTGCATCAGAAGGATCTTGGTATAATCACTGTTCAGCACATTTCCAAGATTCATGATCAGAAGAATCGTAGTAGTTGGCTTAATAGTCGGCCAGATAATATTTTTGATTTTCTGCCAGCGGTTTGCACCGTCAATATTTGCTACATCATACAAGGTTACATCTACATTGGATAATGCAGACAAATACATGATGGAACTCCATCCTACTGTCTGCCATACCTGCGAACCGAGATATAAAGGAAGGAAATACTGACTTCCATTATTCATATCCACTCTCGCCATTCCCAAAAGATTTCTTATATCGTTGAAAAGTCCGCTGGTAGAACCAAATCCGTTTAACATAGAGCAGATAACTACTACAGAAAGGAAATGAGGAATATAGGAAATTGTCTGTACTGCACTTTTAAATACCTTTCCTCTTAACTCATTCAGCAGAATAGCAAAGATAATTGCCGCCGGAAACGTAAATAACAAATTCAGAACTCCAATTTTCAGCGTATTCCATATAATCTGTCCACTGTTTACATTTTTAAAGAATTTGATAAAATTTTTCAGTACAGGCTCCAGCCAGTTACTGTCCCAGACACCTTTTGATGCTTTATAATTCTTAAATGCGATCAGAATTCCATACATTGGAACATATTTGAAAATGATCAGCATGATCAGCGGTGCCAGTGCCATAATGCAAAGGGCTTTCTGTTTCCATAGCAGTTGCCAGAATGTTTTTTTCTTTGCCGCATATGGAATGGATGTGGTGTTTGACCTTTTCGCCATATTTCTCTCTCCTTCCGGTCTTGTGTTTCTGATGTAATTATTGTATTGTATAAATCGCAGTGTTTGAATGGAAGATTCATAATTTTTTCATGTATATTTTACATTTTTTTCAGAGTTTTTCCGCTAAACATGGAATATTCTCAGGTTTGTCCAATAATTTTCCATGACACCCTGTAAAGAATTTATTGTAAAATATGATTAAGAAAGGACAGGCATTATATATGAAAAAGCACAAAACAATCCTGCTTCCCCTTGGACGGCAGTTTTCTATTATCTTAGTATTATTTATTGTCTGCACGGCAGGCATTACACTATACAACACTCAGGATTACGTTCGGGTACAGACCGACTTTCTTAGCAGCAGTCTGGACTCTTATTCCTCGCAGCTTGCCAAAAATACCCTGGAAGCCTACGATAGCTACAAAAACATATGCTATAGCGTTGCATACAGCTCTGTAGTTCAGGATTTTCTCAGCAGTAAGAACAGGCAGAGTTCCTATGAAGCTTATCAGGAGCTGCGAACACAGCTGGAAAACACCTTCCTTCTGAATCCATATATTTCTGATATTGCAGTTTACGGACAGGATGGTACCTTTGCCTCCCTTGGAGGATCTGCTTTCAGCTACAAGCCCTTTGCCGATAAGCTTGAGGAAACCTCGTTTCCCTACTGCACCGTTGGCACCTCCTTAATAAACGGAACCAACTGCCATATCCTTGCCATGCCGATCTGTACCTTAGGTACCGGACAGAGCCAGCGCCTTGGCATCCTTTTTCTGGCCATTGACATTAATCATCTGCTTAGCAACTCTATGACCAATATGAATAGCCAGAAGCTTTATGAACCGGAAATCCTGTTTGCAAATGCACAGCAAGAGCTGATTTATGGAACAAGAAGCCTTTACCGTACCGTTCTTAGCACCCCCGCACCTCAGTCTGAAGCAGACACCTACGAAGTAAAAGCAAACAGCTCCCCGGTAACCTATATCGCAAAATGCTATTCCTTTCGCAAGCTTGGACTTTCCCTTTATGTGCTTGTAGACAAAAGTCAGCTAACCAGCCAGATCCAAACTATTTCCCAGCGTCAGTTTCTCGCTACAGGTGCTATACTTCTGCTGGTTTTCCTCTTTGTAACCTTCCTTTACAAGCCATTTTTGGATTCGCTGAAACAGCTGATCGATTTTATGAAAAGTATTTCCGCCGGAAACAGAAAAGCAATCAGAAAAGGTGCCCAGATTCATCAGGGCTTAATTGGGTCTACTGAAATCAACGATATTTTTAACGCATTTAACGAAATGCTGATCAAAACCGAAGAACTGAATCATACCATTTTTGATTCCTATACCAGAATGTATGAATTGGAAGCCAACAACCGCAAAACAGAAATTGCATTTCTGCGAAGCCAGATTAATCCGCACTTTCTTTACAATACGCTTACCATGATCTGCGGTATGGCTGCAGAAGGCATGACTGATAAGATTATTCTGGTTACAGGTGCACTTTCCCAGATTTTTCGATACAGCATTAAAGGGAACGACTTGGTTTCTCTGCGGGAAGAGCTGGAAATCGTAAAATCTTATCTGATGATCCAAAAGGAACGCTTCGCAGACCGCTTCACCATTGAATATAATTTTTCTGATGATGCCTATGACTGCCTGATACCCAAAATGGTCATCCAGCCACTGGTAGAAAATGCAATTGTCCATGGACTGGAAAAAAGTCTGAAACCCGGTTCTATTCTGATCGGTGCCGGACGAAATCCCCGGCACGGTTATCTGGCCATCTGGATTTTTGATACCGGTGTGGGAATGCCTCCGGAAAAATTACAGGAACTGCGCCATTCCATTGCGGCTTCCGTTCATGACAAAACCGGAGATGCTTCTGCTGATCTGGCAAAAATGGATGCGCAAAATCACGACAGCATCGGAATTCTAAATGTCAATAGCCGTATGGTGCTTTATTATGGAGCTGACTACACTCTTCTCATTGACTCTGAGGAAGGTGTGGGAACTAATATTCAGCTGCGGGTCCCTTATCAGACAAATGATTTTCACAAACATCACAACAGTTCACCCCTTCATCAGGGCATCTAAAGGAGAATATTTATATGTATCAGGCAATTGTAATTGACGATGAAAAATGGGTTGTAAAAAGTCTGATTGCTACCATCAAAAATCAGGACTATTTTGAAATCACCACAGAATTTTATGACGGCCTTTCCGGTCTTGAATATATCCGTATTCATCAACCGGCCCTTGCATTTGTGGATGTAAGACTTCCTGGCATGGGTGGACTAGAAATTCTGCAGGCAGCTCATGCGGAAGGCTTATCAACTCTTTTCATTATGATAAGCGGACATGCTGAATTTGCATATGCTCAGAAAGCAATGTTTCACAATGCGATCGGATACTGTCTAAAGCCATTTTCCAGAAGTGAGCTTATGGATTCCATGAAAAAGGCTTATCAGCTTCTTCAGGAGCAGGAACAAAAAGCAGAAAATCAAGAAGTTTCTTTGGAAGAGCAGCCAAACATTTTTCATCCTCAGCATCTTGTTTCTTCCCACAAATCTGTGCAGATGATGATTGATTATACAGAAAAGCATTATCAGGAAGATATTTCCATACAAAATCTTGCAGAATACTGCAGTATCAATCCTAATTATGCCAGTCAGATTTTTCGTCAGGAAACAGGAGGAACCTTTGTCAGCTATCTGACCAGTCTGCGGATTGAACATGCTGCATGGCTTCTTGCACACAGTGACCAAACCGTATTTGCCATTGCCACTCAGGTTGGCTACAGTGACTATTTTTATTTTGCAAAGGTGTTCAAAAAAGTAAAAGGATGCACACCTACCGCTTATCGAAAGGATTCTGAAGAACATGTGTGATCTTATTTCTAAACAGTTATTGGGGGTTTCCATTGCAGCCGCTTTGATTTTCACAGCCACCGGCTGTGATTCCTCTTCAACTACTACAAAAATCAGCCGTCAGGCACTTCCTGAATCCATTCAGAATCTGTCCTTTGATAAACATTTAAATATCAGTGTTGGCTATTGGAATATTGAAGAGATGGAAAAAGCAGCCCAACCAGACGCTATGACTCAGTATATTGAAGATTTATTTAATATTACGCTGGAACCGATGGCTGTAACCTGGTCAAATTACAAAGAGCGTTATCAGATTTTGAGTGCTACCGGAAGCCTTCCTGATGTTTTTGCCACATTAACACTTTCTTCCAACGACAATAATGACTCCGCAACCTTTTCTGATTTTATCAATACCGGAGTCATCCGTGCTCTGCCTGAGGATCTGACAGACTATCCGCGCCTGAATGAGGTTTTGAATTCTGTATCCTATACCCGATATACAAATGGCAAGTATTATGCCATTCCCCGTGTTTCCTTTCTGGATCCAGTTCTTGGTGCTACAGATGCTGCTATGCTGGTTCGCCGGGACTGGATGGATAGCCTTGGGATTTCCAATCCGGAAAGCTTTCAGGATTTTGCAGACATGACGATTGCTTTTGCAAAAAATGATCCGGATGGAAATGGCATTGATGATACGCTCGGTTACAATGTTAATTCCATAAATGCACTTGGAAAATGGGTGATTCTTGGCATCGCTCCTGAATGCAATGTTTATTCCTGGACGGAAAATAACGGTTTCTATGTTCCTTCCTGGTCCACGGACGCATTCAAGCAAGTAGTAAAGGATTATCGCCTGCTGTACGAAGAGGGTGGTCTGGACCCTGATTTTTACACCAAATCCCCCTCTGCTGTTATGGATGACTTCGCAGCAGGACGGCTCGGTGCCCTGGAATATAAATCCTCCCCTTCTTCACTTATGGAATTAAAAAACAGATGGGATGCCTTGAATGATAAGTCCTTCGAGGACTGTGTGGATGTGCTTCCTGTTTTTCCCGCACCAGACGGGATTCGATACAGTAATTCCTCCAGCATCTTCTGGTCGGAATCTTATATTTCCTCAGATGTAGACGATACAAAAGCAGAGCGCATTCTTGCTCTATTTGAATTTCTTCTTTCTGATGAAGGACAGGATTTCTGTCATTATGGATTAGAGGGAATTGATTATGAAAAGGATAAAGATGGAAATTATTCCTGCCTTCTGGATACAAAAGGAGAAAGCCTTACCACAGCTCTTGCCAGAAAATATCCATCTTCTATTTTGTTTTCCGGTATTGCAACCTGGGGCGGAAGCTGGAAAGATTTTGAAGTCAATGATATGAATACCCTCCGTTATGGAAAATTTGCAACTATTCTTGCTTCTGAATCCGCCAATTACTGCAAGGAGCACACTACGCAGGTCAGCCGCCCTTATGCATTCATGAGCTATCCAAAAGAACCAACAGAGGAATTTAGCACCTCCAATGCATTTAAACAATTCATAAGCTGTATTATCGGAAATGACGATGCCGTAGACATGTGGGAAAATGTGTTAAAGCAAATGCGATCTGACGGACTGGACGAATATATTCAAAGGCAAAATGAAAATTTCGCAAAATCACAAAATTAATTTAAAAATCCCCACCTGAAGCTTTGCTTATACAGCAATAATCTCAGATGGGGATTTTATATAGATAAATTTATTTGATTTTCAAAACATAAGCACAGTCACAAGGCTTCTTTTTCGGTGCTTTTACATAAAGCCCGTCTTCTTTTCTGTAAAAAGCAAGCTCACCTTCATTTCCCAGCATAGTTACCTTCTTAATCTCACCGTCAAAAGCACCACCCTTACGAAGTGTACGGATACAGAACTCTCCGTCCTCTGGCCAGCCAAATGCAATCGCATAAAGAGCATCGCCATGTGTGGTAAAACGGAAGTCCTGAGCAGTAAGAGTATCACTATGCACATCAACAGCATCGCCCTTATCAAGCTGCTCCTGGATTTTTCCCACATCATAATTGGCATCATCTACTGTAGTAGGACCTTCTGCTGCCACCTTAAATGGCCTTGTCTCATAAATTGCCTTACCGTTTAAAGCCAGCCAGTCCCCGATCTCTTCCAAAATACGCACTGCATCGGGATGGAAGGAACCGTCTGCATATGGACCTACATTTAGCAAAAGATTTCCATTCTTGGAAACAATATCGCAAAGCTGATGGATAATCCGCTCTGCTGATTTATATTTGGGATTTTGTACCATACACCAGGTAATGTTATCCTCCAGCCGGTCGTCAGACTGCCATGGGAAGTCCTTTGGGGAAGAAAATCTTCCGCACTCAATATCATAAACGCCGATATCCTTAGGATAATCCTCCTGTTTGTATGTAATGATTCCGTCCTTAATTTCTCTGGTGTTGTAATAATATTCGGCTACATCATAGCGATAGTCTTCCTGGATAATGCAGGTACGGCTGTCAAAATACACCTCATCCGGCTCATACTTGTCGATAACCTCCAACACCTTATCCCGCCAGATTTTGCAAAATGCTTCGTCAGGATAGCGATAAGGAATATAGCGATTTGTCTCAAGAGGCAGTGCAGGACCGTAATATTTTTCATTTTCCGGAATATACACATCTGCCTCATTATCCGTTGACATAAACCATCCCCACAACCACTGGTGGTGAAAGGTTGCCACTGTACGAATTCCCTGCTTGCGAAAGGCCTCTGTGCATTCTCCCACAATATCACGGTGAGGACCATAATTCATACTATTAATTGGATTAACTGCGCTGTCCCACATGGAAAAATTATCTGCATGCTCACTAACTGCACCGGCATATTTTGCGCCGGAACGCTTTACAAGAGAAGCCCACTGATCCGGATCAAATTTTTCTCCTTTGAGCATATCATAAAAGTCCTTATAGCCAAAGTCATGAAGACTTCCATAGGTTTTCTCATGATACTGGTTCTGCTCCAAGCCTTTGCAGTACATATTTCTGGAATACCACTCGTTTTGATATGCCGGAACGCTATATGGTCCCCAGTGAAAAAATAATCCAAACTTTGCATCTCGAAACCACTTTGGTGCTTCTCTTTTTACATTGTTCCAATTGACCTCTCTCATGTTTTCCAATACTCCATTCTGCCCGCAGGCGTTTTTTGTTGCACTGCCATGGGCAGGCTGAATTTATTACAATTTTATTGACTTCTTATAGAAAGACAGAAGCGGCAAAAAGGTCACTTCGTCCACTGGTGGCTGTTTAACCGGATCTGCCTGCCATACAAAGGAAAGCTCTGCTTCATCCTCCACTTCTCGTGCCAATTCCAGATAAAGATGATTTTTGTTCTCTCTGTTTCCGCGAATATGAAGGATCTCCACCTCACCCTCACTGTCTGTCAAAGTAAATCCGCTGTCTTTTCCCACTGCTGAGTAAACCAGGAAGCAATTCTTAACATGATCGCAGGTAAGCTTCAGCCAGATTCCGCTTCCCTCCAGCTGGAAGCTCTTTCTTTCCGCTTCGTCTGCTCTTTCAACCTTTACAAGCTCAGGCGGCTGATACTCTTCCTTTCCATTTAACACATGGGCACATTGCTTCGCCAGCTTTTCTCCAAGCGCTACATTAGCCTGTGCTGTATTGTGGATTCCATCGCAAAGGCTTAAATTGGAAGTTGTCAAAACAGAAACTCCCGGTATCTCCTTCGCTGCTCTTGCCTGAGCATCACGCACCATTCCCCAGCACTCGTCATTGATTCCATTGATCTGTCTGTTCAGCTGCATGGTAAAAAACGGGATCTCATATCCCAGTTCTTTTCTGGTTGCTTCCACGTACTCCCTAAAATGCTCCAGATATTTTTCTGCCGGTCCCGGATTGGTGTCTGAGCATCCCTGATACCAGAGCACTCCTGCATATTTTCCCCCGGTCTGATGAATCTTGTCCAACATATTTAAGTACAAATCTCCGTCCTTTGGATTCCATCTTTCCATAGGAGAACCGCCAAGAGAGGTCTGAATCAATCCCACAGGCATTCCCGTCATTTTCCCATAAGTCTTTCCAAACGCAAGATAAGGAGATACTCCCGGCACACCCATCTCTTCATTGGCCAGAGATCCGGCAAAAGTGCTTTCATTCATAGGGTGGCTTGCAATATCCCACTTGTTTCTGTTACGATACAAATGCACATCCATGCTAGGTGGGTCAATGCAAAAATCCCTGCTGTATCCCGCTGAATTAGATTGACCTGCAATAATAAACAGGTTTCCTACTCCCAGATGGAGCACACAATCTCCACGATAGAGCCATGTAAGATCCGGAACAGTGCTCTTTGTTTCCAGGCTGGTGTCAATCCTGTAAGGTCCCCCGGCCGGAATCTCCAGTGTCACCTCAAATTCCCCCTGAAATTTCTCATTACATGTAAAATGATCTGCATTTGTCCAGGGAATCACCGTCATATTGTCATCCTCACGCATAACTCTCACAACCGGAGTAACCCTTTCAACACCCACTTCAATTGCTGCCGGATGAACCTGAAAGTTTCCCTTTAAAGCTACAGATGCCTTACCATTCTCCTGCTGCAAAATTTCCCAATCTGCAGGAGCCTTCGTCAACGTAATTCCATGCATTTTAATTCAACCTCTCTTTCCAGCTACATAATCTATATCAAGCGGATATTCCAGGTCCGCTTCGCTACTTGCTCATAACTGAATAACTGCTTCGCAGTTTATCAGAAGGAGCTTGCTCTTTCGTCTTGTTTTTCATTATAAAGTCTTTTCAATTTCATTGGTATATTCATTTTTCAGACCATTATGTAAATTTTTCAGATAAATGAAACTGCCTGCGCCTCTTACAAGTAGTCAGAAACCAGAATTTTATGGACATAGGACAAGCCCCATGAGCACTGTCCTGACCCTTTATAGGTCAGCTTGTTCATGGGGCTTGCATATAGGAGACGGACTAAACCATCTTAAATACCAATTGTTATTTATTTGTGATCACCGAAGCCACAGCCTTCTTCCATCCGGCATACTTCTGTTCTCGTTTCTTGGCATCCATGTCCGGCTTATAGGAAACCCGGTTCAATTTTCCGAAGATACTTTCATCCCAGACACCAAGCTGCAATCCTGCCGCATAGGCCGGTCCAATAGCGGAAAGCTCCTCGGAATCCGGAACCAGAACTCCGGCATCTGCAATATTGCTCTGGAACTGCATCAGATAGTCGTTTCGGGTCGGACCGCCATCTACGCGAAGCTCCTTCACCGGAACACCAGCATCCTCAGACATAGCCTGTACAACATCTGTAATCTGATAAGCAATACATTCAAGTGCCGCTCTTACAAACTCAGCCTTGCGGGTAGTACGGCTCATGCCTACAACAGAAGCTCTCGCCTCGCTGTCCCAGTAAGGCGCGCCAAGACCACTGAATGCAGGAACCAGATACAGGCTGTCCTCCTGAATGGCCTCTTTCGCCAGTTTACCGGTCTCTCCAGGAGAAGAAATAATCTGAAGATCGTCCTTCAGCCAGGTAATCACAGCGCCTGTATAGTTCAGATTGCCTTCAAGCACATAGTTAACCTTGCCGCCGATTTTCCATGCAAGAGAAGTAACAACACCATGGGTGCTGAGGATTGGCTTCTCGCCAATATTCATCATAATAGAAGAACCGGTTCCATAAGTGGACTTGATCATGCCAGGCTGCAGGCATCCCTGGCCAAAAAGAGAGCCGTGGGAATCTCCAAGTACACCATGGATCGGGATTTTATGAGGAAGAAGTCCCTCGAAATCCGTCTCGCCGAAGCAGGCATCGGAATCTGTAACCTCTGCCATATTTACCGGATCAATGCCAAATAATCCGCAGATTTCCTCATCCCATTTCAGGTCAAAAATATTAAAAAGCTGCGTTCTGGAAGCATTGGAATAATCGGTTCTGTATTCTTTGCCTCCTGTCAGCTTGTAAACCAGCCAGCTGTCAATAGTGCCATGGCAGATTTCGTGACGTTCTGCCGCCTCTTTTGCACCCTCTTCATTTTCCAGAAGCCATGCGATCTTGGAAGCCGGGAAATAAGGAGAAAGATTCATCCCGGTTTTTTGGCGGATCATTTCTGCTGCGCCGGCCTTTTCCACGCGGGAACAGATATCTACTGCGCGGGCGCACTGCCATACAACTGCATTTCCGTAAGGTTTGCCTGTAACGCGGTTCCATGCAAGAGAGGTTTCACGCTGGTTGCTGATTCCCAGACCAACTACATATTCCTTCTCTACTCCCTCCAGAAGTTCTTTCACAACCTCCAGAACATTGCTGTAAATTTCCTCTGGATCATGGGAAACCCAGCCCTTTTCATTGATGATCTGCCTGTGAGGGCGGTCTGTACGGCGCATAATGCTTCCTGTTTCATCGAAAAGGAGCGCCTTGGTACCCTGGGTACTCTGATCAATACTAATAATATATTTTGCCATGTTTACTATCCTCTTAAAACTTTTATATTCTCTAAAATCAACATCTCTGTACCTTAAGTCTGTTTTGTAATTAAATAATAAGCGTGCCTGACCGGATCTGCACTTTGCAGTCTGTCAGTCACGCTTAAATTTGTTTCTTATTTAATTATTATTTCAGAGCTTCCACAGCCTTCTTCGCAATACCCTCAGCATTTAATCCATAGTAATCAAATACTTCCTGTGAGTTACCTGTGATAACCGGAGCATCCGGAAGAGCCATGTTCAGCACTTTCTTCGGGCAGTTAGCACCAACAACCTGTGCAACCATAGAACCCAGTCCACCAAATGGAGCGTGCTCTTCTACCGTGATCACTGCCTTTGCATTCTTGGCAGCTTTGATAACGCCTTCAGTGTCAAGAGGTTTCACGCAGTACATATCCAGTACAGTTGCGGAAATTCCCTGCTCCTCCAGTAACTTTGCTGCTGCAAATGCCGGACGAACCATCTCGCCGCAGGCAATGATTGCCACGTCTGTTCCTTCTTTCAGAACAGTTGCCTTGTCCATTTCAAATGGGCAGTTGTCTTCTGTATAAATATCCTCAACCGGATTTCTTCCTACACGGATGTAAGATGGTTTCTCATCCTTCAACAGAGCCTCGATCAGATGCTTTGTCTGATGACGGTCACTTGGAAGGTAAACTCTCATATTCGGGATTGCGGACATAGCTGCGATATCCTGTGCAGAATGATGGCTCATTCCAAGTGCGCCGTAGCTGATGCCGCCGCTGATACCGATAAGAGTAACATTTGTATTGGAGTATGCCACATCAACTTTGGCCTGCTCGTAGCTTCTTGTGGATAAGAAGCAGGCTGGTGAGCATGCAAATGGTTTCTTTCCACATTTTGCAAGACCTGCGGAAATACTTACCAGATTCTGCTCTGCAATACCGGTCTCAATAAACTGATCCGGGAAATTATCTGCAAATGGTGTCATGGAAGCGGATCCTCTGGAATCGCTGCAAAGCACCATAATATCTTTGTCTTCTTTTGCTTTATCCATCAAAACTTCACAGATGGCCTGTCTATTTGGAATCTTATTCATGAAGAGCGGCCTCCTTTCTTGCTGCAAAATCCGCGATGATCTGATCATATTCTTCCTGTGTTGGAACCTTGTGATGCCAGTTTGCCTTGTTCTCCATTACGGAAGAGCCACAGCCTTTTACAGTGTTGGCAATTACAGCGGTTGGTTTGCCTTTTACAGTTTTTGCTTCTTCAAAAGCAGCATTTAACTGGTCAATATCGTTTCCGTCTTTTACATCGATCACATGCCATCCGAAAGAACGGATACGCTCATGGAGATCATCATGTCCCATAACGTCCTCTGTATTTCCGGAAATCTGAAGACGGTTACGGTCAATTACTGCACAAAGGTTGTCCAATTTGTACTGATGTCCTGCCATGAAGCCTTCCCATACAGACCCCTCTGCCAGCTCACCGTCACCCATTACGGTGTAAACACGGTAATCTCTGTTGTCTTTTTTGCCTGCAAGAGCCATGCCTACGCATACAGGAAGTCCATGTCCCAGAGAGCCGGAGTTCATCTCGATTCCAGGAAGCTTATTGTTCGGGTGTCCGATATATTTGGAGCCAAATTTTGAAAAATGTGCTTTAATATCTTCCAGGTCCAGAAAGCCCTTTGCTGCAAGTACAGCGTAGTAAGCCTCTACAGAATGACCTTTGCTGAGTACGAAACGGTCACGATTCGGGTCATCCATGTTTTCCGGAGAAATGTTCATCTGGCAGAAATACAGGCTCATCAAAGTATCGATCACACTCATGTCGCCGCCGATATGACCGCCCTTTCCGGCAACGATAATATCTACAGTATCTTTTCTCAAGTCAAAAGATTTTGCCTTTAAATTTTCCATTCTCATTCACCTCTTAAATATGCTTTCACATCTTCTTCAATAGGATCATATAAATCAGGAGTGATTCCCATGTATTTGCATGCCTCGTAAAGTACCGGAACTACATCTTTATGGATACCTACACAGTGATGGATGTATGGTCCTTCTACAATCTTGGCTTCCAGACGTTTGATGTTCTCAACCTCAACCCAGAGATAAGTTCCCATACCTTTCGGTCCGTCAACGCCTTTTGCTTTTCCAAGGAGCATGGAGTATTCTCCGTTATCACCGTCGAAACGTGCCAATGTCACTTCGCCATGCTTTGCTTCTGCTGTAATGCTTCCCGGATGGCTGAATGCCAGCGGATAAGTAAGCTTCGGTGTCTCTCTTGCAACAGAGATCGGCCATGGTCCGCAGTGCTGAAGGAGCTCGCCGTTTTCAATGTCAGGATGGCGGATAGTCCAGTCTGCAAAGAAGCTTCTTGTGTCATCAAGTGCTGCTGCCTCAACAAGAAGAGCGGTAATTGCACCGTGAATATCTGTCTCACATACAACCGGAATTCCCTCTTCATTGAGAAGTGCGTTTGCTGCACACGGCATAATTCCGATCTCGCTCTGCAGCTGGTTCCAGCACTGGATAGCAGCTGCCTGACAGCCGTATTTCTTAATAAGATTTCCCATAGCAACCTTCAGAGCTGCTACATTCTCAAGCTCGTTGTCTTTTACACAGATTTCCATGTTCTGGCGGCAGTATTCTACAACCTTTGCAACCTCTGTTCCTTCTGCTTTTGCTTTCTTCATCTCATCTGTCAGCTCTGGCATTGGGATTGGGGTCAGCTGGATGTTGAATTTCTCAAGAAGTTCACCCTCGTTGCACATGGTGGACCAGAACTCGTATGGTCTTGTGGAAATCTGAAGAATTCTCATGTTGCGGAAGGTTTTTACTACATTACAGACAGCCATGAAATCACGAAGGCCACGCTCGAATACCGGATCATTCAGTCTGCAGTTTGTCATATATGTAAATGGAACGCGGAATCTTCTGAGGACTTTACCTGTTGCAAAAAGTCCGCACTGTGTATCACGAAGACGGACACCGTTCTCGTCTGGTCTCTCATCAAGAGGTCCCCACAGGAGAACCGGTACATTTAACTCTTTTGCAAGTCTTGCGCATTCAAACTCAGTTCCGAAGTTGCAGTGCGGAAGGAAAAGTCCGTCGATTTTCTCTTTTTTGAATTTCTCTGCAATCTTGATGCGGCCTGCCTCGTCATAAAGAAGACCCTCGTCATTTACGTCTGTGATGTCTACAAAATCGATTCCTAATTCTTTTAATCTGTCTGCAGTAAGTCCACGATACTTAACTGCATCCGGTGCACTGAAAATACTTCGTCTGGTTGGCGCATAGCCGATTTTGATCTTTGCCATTCTGGTATTCCTCCTTGTTTATATTTATTATTTTCTTTTGGTTTTCTTAGCTGTAAAATCTTTTTCTTTATTACTTACCCAGATATTCTGTTTGCTTTTCTTTATAGCTTTAGTATAGGTCTCCTCCAGCTTTATTCCAATAAGAAATAAAGTATTTTTGACTTTATTTTTGCTTTATTTTTCGCAAATATATTGTTTATTTTTCAATTAAGAAGTACAATATATACAACAGAAAAAACTTCTGCCAAAGAAATATGAACAGTTTCCACAGGAAATCCTTTTACGTCTAAAAACAGGTAAAGCTTTATCTTTTTGCTTTACAATTATTACTCTGGGAGGTGCCGCAAATGTCCATTACCGCAAAAGAACTGGCTGAAAAACTGAATCTTTCACAGACTGCCGTCTCCATGGCGCTGAACAATAAGCCCGGAGTCAGCACGGAAACCCGCCGGATGGTGATAGAAGCTGCTGAAAAATACGGCTATGACTTTACCAGACTTTCTCTAAAGAAAAATAAAGCTGGAAGCATTTACGCGGTAAGCTATCGTTCCCATAATGCCATCATGTCCTATTCTCCTATTTTTGATGCTATGGTGGAGGGTATGGAATCCGTAGTGCAGAAAGATAATTATAAACTGAAAGTAATCACATTTTATGAAAAGAGGGATAACCTGGAGCATTATCTGGGGGATTTAAGAACTACTGACTGTGTGGGAATTATTTTGTTTGGGACTGAAATGCGGGAAGAAATGGTCCGGCCTTTCCTGAAGCTTCCTTTTCCGGTGGTGATTCTGGACGCCTATTTTGAAAACCTTGACTGCAATTATGTCGTTCCCAATAATCGTCAGGGAGCTTATCTGGCTACCGATTATCTGATCAGCCGGAGAATGAAGCAGCCTGGTTACCTGCAGTCTGCTTACCCTCTCCGCAACTTTTCAGAGCGTCTGGAGGGATTTTATCATGCTGTCCATGATAACGGAATGTCCCGTTCCCGCTGTATCATCCACCAGCTTTCTCCAACCATTGATGGTGCAATGGCAGATATGCTTGCAATTATTGACAGAGGGGATGCTCTGGCAGACTGTTATTTTGCGGACAATGACCTGATTGCAATCGGAACTATCAAGGCCTTGCGGCTCAGAGGCTACAAGGTGCCGGAGCAGGTGGCAATTGTAGGCTTCGACAATATCTCTGAAGGACGTATTATCGACCCCTCCCTTACCAGTATCAGCATCCCCCGTCATTATATGGGACAGGTTGCCGCCAGAGAGCTTCTCTCTCAAATAAACGAACCCCGGCAGCATACCTGTAAAATTGAAGTTTCGGCAAATCTGGTAAAACGATTTTCAGTTTGACGCAAAAAAGGTATCGCAACCTTTCACTTCCGGTTGTGATACCTTTTTTAATTACTTATTGCAAAGACGTTTAATGCGAAAATCCCTGTCTTTTTACAGTATTTATGATATATTTATTTGTTCCGAAATTATTTTCGAAAATATCATATTTTATTGTGAAATTATCACAAAATTTACTTTTCATTTATAATATCCGCACATTTTTCATCTGAAAAAAACGGATTTTCTGCGCTCTTTTCACCCAAAACAAATCACGATGCATACAGATCATGCAGCCTTATATTTTACCCAATTACACTGGTAAAATCTTTACGTTTATGGTATATTTATTTCATTATCTGCAGATAGCAATGTCAGAAATATAGTAACCTGACATCTTCTACCTTACACTAATAACCGGAGGGATATTTATATGGATGAAAAAATCATGAAATTTTTAAGGAAAAACAATATCCATATCAGTAATATTAAATATCTGCTCAGACAGGCGAATAAGACCTGCATTTATATGACCGATGGACGAGTTGTGAAAACTTTTATCACAGTCAAAGATTTATATGAAATTCTTATACCTTATGATTATATTTCCATAAATAAAGGCACCGTGGTTTCCAGAGGACAGATTGATCATATTGAAAACTGCACCTATCATATGAAGGATGGCGTACGTCTGGAAGGACGTAAGCGTGGCGCGGCCACTCACAAATTTCTGAACAAATCTTTGCATCAGGATCCTACCAAGACTTTATCTCCAAATATTCGTACGCGTTTTTCTGTAGTAGATGATATGCCCCTTGCTTTTTGTGTAATCGAAATGATTTTTAATAAAAACGGAACTGGAATTGACTTCGTTTTCCGCTATTGCAATAAAGAAATGCTTCTTCTGGAAGGCATGGATTTGCAGGAAATACTCGACCAATCTTTTTATCAGGCATTTCCCAACGGAGATAAGAAGCTCCTTGCCGCATATACAGATGTTGCCGTGAATGGCGGAAGCTGTCGTCTCAAGACTTACAGTGCCAGGATTCATCGTGAACTTATTATCAAATGTTTCCAGCCATTGGAAAACTTCTGCGCATGTATATTGATTCCTGCCTATGAAATAGAGAAATAAACATTTTCCAGATTTCCATATATACATGATATGAGAGTTAAAAGGTCTTTTGCCACTCATATCCTTATATTTATTGATAAAATATTGGGAGGGAATCGACTATGCAAAATCCAGTTCCTGACGAAAGATATTCTGTGGCGGATGAAGCCATCCTGGGTGCTTTTTTTAAACTTCTAAAGAAAAAAACTCCTGATCAGATCACAGTATCCGATATCACTAAGACAGCCGGTATCGCGAGAAGCACTTTTTATAATCATTATCAAGACATTCCTTCTCTTGTATCCGCAGTTGAGGAAAAGACGATCCAGGATGTTTTTTCTATAATGGAAAAATTTCATCCTGAAAATGACCGGGATATCTGTCAGTCCTATTTTCTGACACTTTGCCGCTATACAATGGAAAATCCTTTCCTGTCCAGTCTTCTGAGCACACCCCATGGGAATGATCTCTTTGAAAAAATGCTGACTATGCTTCATCACTATGTCACAGCTACTACCTCCAGTGCCAGACCCGGCAGACACACAAAAGAGGAAATATCTTATGTGATCACCTGTGCGATCGGCAGCACAATCGGTGTTCTTCACAAATGGACCCGGGATCATTTTGATCTTGAACCAGAAGTCATTGCAGAGATTCTGACTCAGGTTTTTCTGACTGGCATGCTGCCACTTTTATCCTGACGTGTTTGTAAAATCATTCCCGCAAAGTGGGGCGTGCAGATTGCGGGAATGCTCTTTCAAACAGGCATAAGAAAAACCCATCTAAGCAATTCACTCAGACGGGTTTTTCTTATGCCTGTGGCTCATCAATCAGGACATCCTGTCTCCTGATTTTCTTTGTTGTACTGCGTATAAACGGATTTTTCCGGATCACCAGACCTGTAATACGACGGTAGGTCGGCTGATTTTTATTGTATTCATCCAGAAATGCCTGAAGCTGTAAACGAATCATCTCAGTATCCAGTGCCTTTGCCTCCACAACTGCCTGTTCCGGATAGATACGTGCTGTCAGACCATTCTCTTCACCTGTTACAATCACTTCCGCAACAAGTGGATTCAGCGCAAGCTTATTCTCGATTTCTTCCGGTGATACATTTTCCCCATTGGAGAGAATGATCAGATTTTTCACACGACCGTTAATAAAAAGGTATCCATCTTCATCCATATACCCCTTGTCTCCAGTATGCAGCCAGCCATCCTTCAGCGTTTCTGCTGTTTCATCCGGCATCTGATAGTACCCTTTCATAACACTTGTACCCTTTACCAGAATCTCCCCGTTTTCAAACTTTATCTCCACATTCTCAAGTGGTTTTCCGATAGAACCCGGTTTATGATTTTCCGGTGTATTATTACTGATAACAGGAGAACATTCCGACATGCCATATCCTTCCAGTATCTGAACGCCATATTCTGCAAAACGGTCAATATAGTACGGATCCAGATGTGCCCCGCCGGTAAAAATCGTCTGCAGTTTTCCGCCGAATACTTTTTCTGCAAGAACCGCCTTCGGGATTTCCGGATCAGCAGCCGCCAGTCTCTTATAAATTGTCTCAATCATCATCGGAACCATGAGCATGATATCTGGTTTAAAAATGCTCATATTTCTGACCATATGAAGCAGGGAGTCATTGATACAGATAGTTGCCCCCTGAGAAAATCCCTTCAGCCAGTCCATGATAAGGCAGAATGCATGATGGATTGGAAGTACACTGAGCATGGCAGTTCCAGGCTCTGCTGAAATCTTAACTGCCTCAACGTTGGATGCCAGATTATTCTGTGTCAGCATAACCCCTTTGCTCTTGCCTGTGGTTCCGGAAGTAAAGATAATAGTCGCAATAGCTTCTGCATCCGGACAGGAAGCATCTTCTGCTGCACTCTTTCCCATATCTCTCAGCTCATTGATACTGTACACTCCTGAAGGCAGATCCTCCACCTCTTTCTGGAGCATCCACACCTTCTGAAGCTTCGGACAGTTTGCAAGAAATGCTTCCAGATATGGTCTGTGTTTCGGACTTAAGAAGAGTGCTTCGGAATCGGAGCGATTTATCAGGTCGATCAGTTCTTCACACGGGAGTGCAGCATCCAGCGGCACCGCTGTAGCGCATCCTGTAATAATTCCCAGATAGCTTTCGATCCATTCTACAGAACTGGTTCCGATTAATGCAATATGTTTTCCCTCAAACCCTTCTGCAAGAAGTCCTTTTCTGGTAGAAATCACGTTTTTCATTATTTCGCTGTAACTTTTCTCCAGAACTTCTTTTCGGTTAAGCCATTTTACTGCTTTGACTTCGCCAAATTTCTGTACACTTTCTTCTAATATATTCCTGATCAGCATATTTTTCCTCCTTCACTGTTCTGTGAACTGACACTCTGTTGATTCTTACTGAAGCTCCTCAAGAAGCTTAAGCGCCTCCTCAAGAGTTGTAATTTTTGTCACTTCGTTTTCATCCAGTTCAATATCAAAGGTATCCTCGAGCTCACCCAGAAAAGACATAAAATCCAGGGAAGTAAATCCCAGATCTTCACGGAATCTCATCTCACCTGTCATCTCTTCCGGTTTCACTTTACTGTACTGTGCTACGATATTTTTAAATTCTATTTCCTGACTCATTCCATTTCCTCCTGATTTTTGATTTCGTAACTGTTCAGTACCCTCACAGTTACGAGTCAAAATGCATTCCAAATCACCTTCGGTGATGGCATTTTGTCTTGTATGGCTCGGGATTTTGGCAAAAAACATGCCAAAACGCCTCGCGGGATACTACCTTCTGAATAGTTACTTGATTTTATTAAAAACAATGCCGACAAGTTCTCTTTAACCGTTCTTACTCCTTCAAGCTTTTTGGAACCTGTTACGCTTTATACCTGTTCCATAATCTCTCCAATGCTCATATCCGGCTCTGCAATTCCTTTAAAAAGAATACGCATCATATAATAATACAACAATTCCATGTCATGCTCCTCCAGATGCGCAGTCTGATAATGATAGGAAAAGTTCATTCCCCCATCCTCGGTATGAGATACGGTCAGATACATTTTCTTGGTTGCAGCGCCGTTTGCAAACCATTTGGCATGCTGGCGGATAGTTCCAAGCATTTCATTCTCCACCCTCACCGGCATTGGCTGATAGGTCAGATAGCAGCTTTCATAGCTGGTATGCTCCGGTATATGATATCTTTTTCTCATCTCATCCACAATAAATGCCGGGTCATAATTGCTGTGCATATAAATTCGATTCTGCATATTCTGGATTTCATAAGCTGCCGAAAGAAAATCTGTCTCTGGTGAGATCACTGTTCTGCATGGAAACATAATGGTTCGGCTTCCTCCGGAAGTCCATTCGTCATGGGTAGAACGTCTGGATATAAAATTCTGAATTGTAATATCTTCCTGTCCATTATTTACTTTTGACAAATAAGTACGGATACCAAGCAGAAGCAAATTTGTCATAGAGAGCTGATGATTCATACAGAAATCCATCAGGTTCTGTGTCGCATACGGTTCCAGATGATAATCCTTTACTGCAACAAACAGCTCGTTCATCTCAATGTCAGAAGCACGAAGCTTCGGATTTCCATGACGCTTTCTTGCTTCCTCCAATACAGATGGGCCCTGAATATCAGAATATAACGGCTCACCCAGTGCATCCAGCTGGTCATCCCAGAATTTTTTATCTTTTGCAAAACGCTTTTCATTGCCCGCCTTTGCCAGGTCTTTTTTCAGAACCGTTTCAAAATCTACCAGTTCCTGAGGGCAGGCGGTTCCATATCTGTAATGCGTATATAATTGGAACAGATCTTCGATCATAACTACAAGTCCACAGGAATCGATCAGTCTGTGATCCATATGTAAAAAGAAACCATTGTATCCTTCTGGAAGCTTCAGCATGGTAAATTCACACATGGGAATATTATTTCCGTCAAATGTTTCATATGCCCACTGCTGCATCAGCTCATCTGCCTTTGCCAGACTTTCCATTCCTGACAGATCCTTCAGCTCAATATCACGCGGGTCCTGTTTTTCGATATACTGTTTTACATTTCCCTCTTTATCCGGCTTTGTAAAACGGACTCTGGTACAACCGGAACGCTCTGTTTCCATCTGAATACATTTTTTTAATAATCCAAAATCCAGTTCTGCCTGTACAGAAGCCACAACGCTTACGCCAGATACCTGCTGTGTACCATAATCCAGTATCCAGTTGTGATGCATTTTCTGAGCTGCTGTCAAAGGATAATAATTTCTCATATAATAGATAACCTCCATTGTCCCGGTTTTCCTCTTTATCCGGAACAGAAAACATTGTATGTATGCTTCAGGTGAAAAAATATCATACCTTCTCAGGAAATACCAGTACCCTGAAGACTTAATGAACACTTTATAAAAAATTGACCGGGACTTATCATACATTTAACATAGTACATCGAATATTAAGTAACTGCCATATTGACTTGTCTGATTTTTCATCTGCTGCGTTGTCGTCAGTCGCCGTAGCCACCGCTACGCCTCCTTCCTCCGCCTTGCATATGAAGAAATCATCCTACGTCAATATGGCAGAAACTTAATTTTCGATGTACTAGCAGTTCAAAGGTATATTTCCTGCTATATACTATGTCTGATAAATCCCGGTCAGGATTTTTTCATTTAATCGTATTTTTCAAAAAATTCCATCATCTTATGCTGATACAGTTCCGGATCTGCATAGGCACTGCACAGATGCCGAGCTCCTGGTATGATCACCAGTTCCTTCTCTGCCCTGCAGAGCATATAATTCTGAAAAGAGTTATTGGGATATACATAGGTGTCCTTCTCTCCATGGAAAAAGAGAACCGGTCTTTTATTTTTTTTCATGGCTTCTGTAGTGTCTGCATCTTTCATATGAAATCCAGCCAGAAGAGAACAGAACCAGTCCAGTTCCATCAGAAGCAACGGAATATGATGCAGATGGAACCAGTTAGCGGCCATATCACGCATCTGCCGTTCCATAGACTGAAAACCACAGTCCGCAATCAGGCCTTTCACCTCCGGTGGAAGTGTATGTCCTGATGCCATCAGCACAGAAGCTGCACCCATGGACTGTCCGTACAGGTAAATCGGAAGCTTCTCTTTGTTTCGTTCAGCCATATATACTGCCCATTGCTGCACATCCCATTGTTCCTTTGCTCCAAAAGTAATATAGTTTCCCTCGCTGTCACCGCAGCAGCGATGCTCTATAAACAGGACATCACACTGATGCTCATGCAGATATTTCGCCATAAACGACAACGTGCCAAACCGGCTGCCACGATATCCATGACTTAATATGACGATCCGCTTCGCAGCTTCTGCAGGAAGATATAATGCATGCAGTTTTAATCCGTCAATACTTTTGATATAACAGTCCTGCATATTCTGTTCAAAGCACCATGCCTTACTCTCATTATATTCTCTGGCATAACCATTCTGTGGATGATTTTCCCTGATATGAGACAGTTCAAACCATTTCTTTCTTTCCTTTTTCTGCTCTCCTCTTTTGCAGCGGACCACCATGTTAAAAAAGCGCCATCCCATCTCCAGTGATCCCAGAAAAACAGCCGCCAGTATTGCGAACGGCTTAATAAATTTTTTCTTCGTCATGATTTCCTCCACAGTTCACATTTTGAATAAGAATCCTGCCCGTAAAACTTCAGTTATATCAGATAGCTTTAAGGTCTTTCACCATAGACTCAGGTGGCAGATAAGGTATCCACTTTTCAAGCTGATAGCTCTCCGATGAAGATACTATTTTACCGGACCATCCCACGATGCAAATTGATCTGCATATGTATCCAGATCTGCCACACTTACCGTCAGTTTTCCGTCTGTATTCTTATAATCTATATACATAGGATTGCACCCGCCAGTAGTTTCACCTACACTGTCTGTCGTGAATACATTTCCACAATTCTGGCATACCAGTCTTCCGTTCTGTTCCTTAAAATACGCCCTTGGCGATGGATTGCATACCTGACATGTATTAAGTGATAAGCGCGGAGTTCCATCCGAGCCTTTTACAGCAATAAGCTGGATATTGGTTCCATTGGAATCGTAATTGATATACATTGGATTCGAAGTCAATGTATCTGCATTAATTGAAATTTCACCATTCTCTACGGCAGGAGTTTCATATACCACTGTTTCCTCTTTCTCCGCATCTGATTCCGTATTTTCAGCTTCTGACGTATCCAGACTTCCAAAACCAAGCATCAGAGGAACCGTTCCCAGACTGAACATCAGCATCGCAGCCGCACCTGAGACAGGATTTCCCGATCCAAGTGCTATAATCTGCATGGACTGCATGGGGCCACACGGCATCAGCCCATTCAACAGTCCGACAAAAAACGGTCTGTTCTCTCTTCTTCTTTTCTTGTTTATTTTATCAGTCAGCCTTTGTGGAAATCTGATTTGGAACTTTCTTAATAATGTAATCCAGCCCAACATGTTTATTCCCATGATCACCATGAACAAACCCGCTATTATTTTCAATATCCCCTGCAGAAGCAGTGGAATTCCCATTCCGCCGCCTCCTGTTAACAGCATTCCCATTCCGCCCAGCAAAAAACCGATTACCGAATATGAAATCACACGTCCCGTATTATATAACAAGGATGGAAAGATTATCTTATTTTTCGGAGTTTTCCCATTGTCATCGTCTGCCACAGGAATGCACTGCGACAGATTAATCCCTCCACACATCGCTATACAATGAACAGATGTAAGAAGCCCTACTTCTTGAATTTATATCTTCCTTTTCCGTGACCGGATACCGGTTCAATAATGTCTGCCTTTACCAAATTGGAAAGAAGTTTTGAAGCACCTGAACCTTTTAGCTCAAGAAGCTCCATAACTGCACTTCTTCCAAACACCTCATCAAAACCAAATCTTTCAAAAAGTCTATGAATATGAATCGTCGTTTTTACTGAGAAATCACTACCTTTTCCGGAAAGCACACTTTCAATATCCACTTTTTTGTCTTGAATGTCCACTTTTTCATTCTCAATATCCACTTTCGAATCCCCAATGTCCACTTTTTCTTCGTTCAAAAGTCCACTTATATGAAGATTTCTATTATGAAGCTCATTTTTCTCGTTCAAAAGAAGATTTCTGAGAAATACTTCCAGATACTCTGTTGTTTCGTGAATACCTTTTTGCAGGTTCGTATAATTTGCACGGACAAGTGCATTTCTAAAATACCACGCATTTTCCGCAAAAATATCATTGGTTGCAGAAAAGCCCAGTGTCCTTAAATATTTGATAAAGAACACTGCCGTTGTTCTCGTATTGCCTTCTCCGAAGATATGGATTTGCCATAACCTTGAAACAAACACCGCAAGATGATGGATAATCTCGTCCATTGAAAGTCCTTTATAACTAAAATCTTTCTCCTGCGAAAAATCATATTCCAGTGTGGCTCTCAGTTCTGAAGCACTACCGTACATTACAGTTGCTCCATCAAGCACCCATTCTTTCTTTGTGATGTTGTAATCTCGAATCTTTCCGGCGTGTTTATAAATACCCCGAAAGAGTTTGCGGTGGATAGAGATATACTCATTTGGAGAAAATGAGAACGCTGTTTCAGAAAGAATTTCAGCAATACGGGACGAAACCTTATCAGCTTCTTCGGTACGCTCATCATCGGACAAATGCACAGGTCTTTCCTCATAGTAACTATCAATAAGGCTCTGTACTTCTTTCATTGTGATTTTGCCTTCAATATTCTGAATGGCAGTATCAATCAAATATTTAGATGGTTTGAGTCCGTCCACTGCCTGAAGTCCGATTGCCGTACTCCAAGCATATCCCTTATGAGCTTTATCCGGTTCAGACTCCCTCAAATATTCCTTAAACGGGTCTTTTTCCATATCCACTACCTCGCTTCATAGTCTTATAATTCAATCTAATTTGTGCAGACTGTCTGCGCAAATTCAAATCTGCACTATTCGCTTTTCTGCATATCCTCATCAGCTTTTGCAATCATCTGTCTGTACTGTTCTTTCACACTTTCCGGTGCAAGTATCTGTACCTTGCCATTAATCCCCCAAGGGATACTGTTTCATTCTTATTTGATATTATACTATGAATAATCTATTTTTTTCAAGATATGAGGATTCGTTCGCAACTTCTATTCGTCAAGGTGTTACTGTTCACTCCGTTCACAGTAACGCGCTTCGCGATGCACAGAAATCATGCATTCGCATGATTTCGCGCCGCAATTCTCGGGTTTTCTGTGAACTTTGTTCACAAAAAACGCCTCGCGGAACGTTACCAGTGAACAGTAACGTCAAGGTGTCACTTTTTGATAACACCTGATACTACATTTTTGAGGATAAGAAAAAGAGATGCCGAAGCACCTCAATTATGAATTGCAGACACAGCATGATAGATTCCGTAATATGCACGATTATTGGCACCACGAAACTCTTTCGCACCGAGAAGGATCTCTGCGGCTTTAATGTCACTTTGTGCCGTTTCAATTCTATACAGAACCAGATCCTTCTGTGTTCCTTTTTCATTAGGCTGCTTCAAATAGCTTTACCCCCTCTTTTTCCACGTTTGCATAAAATGGGTACACATCAACCCAATTTTGAAAATGCTGTTGACTTTTAGCTATGGGCTTTATATCAAGATCGTGATCCATATTAAAATCAAAGGTTTCACCAGATAATTCATGCCGATACTGTTTTATATCCATATCAGATAAATCCAGAAGAATCATAATATCTATATCTGAATCATCCCTGTAATCACCTCTTGCATAAGAACCATACAAAATCACCTTTTTTAAATGTTTTCCATATATTTTCTGCAAAATTTCTGTGTACTGGTCCAATAAATTTCGTGTTGTTATCGGCATAGTCCCACCTCCTGCTGCTCATTACCAGTTTCAATGCCTCTCACGGCACCTTCTGTTCAAATATAGTAGATATCTTACTTTATTATAAGCGTACCACACTCGGTTATGCAATAAGTATTTTTCTCCAAATTTAGACAAACATCTCCCACTTAATAAGGAATAAAAGCAGCCACCCTATTATTTATAGAATAGCTGCTCAGTTAAAATTCCATATTCAGTTTTATTCTACAAATCTGACAGTGAAATTCGGTCGTATGCACCATTTTCTTATCTTCTGAGTGTGGCTCCAAACCGATAATTGTAATATCTTTCTGATCTGGACCGTAAACCCAGTACATTCTCATTGCGCCACTGGTTTTATTTTCCAGATATGATTGCCACACTTTCATTCCTGTACCTGCTTTCTAATTCTGCAAAAAACTCTTTGTAATCTCTTCCTTTTCCTTTTTCAATATCATGGTAACTGTCCATTACCATCTTACGGACATCCTTCTGGTTCTCTTCCATTGCATCTATAAAATCTGATTTTCTCACTGTTGCTGTTGCTCCCATCGACAATTCCTCCTTTCAAATTATCCAATGTTTCATTCACTTGTTATAGTCTATAGCTCCATAGCTTATCTTTTGTTCCCTTTACATTTACTATAATCTTACTACCACTGCTTATGCAATAAGATTTTTTCGACAACGCCAGAAGAGAATCTCGCATCCTTTTCCTGTCTGTTTTTCCATTCCTGCTTCTTTTCTTTCAGTTTTTTCTGGAAATCATCAAACTCTGCCTGTTTTAATTCTTTTGTTACTGTCGTATATATATCAAGTGTCACATCACTTCTGCTATGACCACACAGGTTCTGTATCACTTTAATATCTACTCCTGCTTCTACCAAGCGTGTTGTAAACGTATGTCTGAGTGAGTGGCAGGAGAAGTTTGGAAGTAACACGGGATTATTTTTTTCTTTCAGGAGCTGTTTGTCATTACAGTCTCTTATAATACGCCGTAAAGCCCTATTTAGGGTTCCCTGGTTCTGCACATTACCAAAGCGGTTTACAAAAATAAAGTTGTGGTACCCGTCAATAGTTACTTTGGACTGTATTCCTGCCAGCTCCTGCATTTTTTTCTCTAACAGGAACGCATTCTTTACTTCCTCCGTCATAGGGATCTGACGCACTCCAGCTTTGGTCTTCGGAGAATGAATATCGAAATAACAGCCGTTCTCATCCCGATGTTTATAATAAACCAGCGTATGGTTCACGTCTATTATTCCAGACTTTAAGTCGATATCATTCCAACGTAACCCGGTAATTTCACCTACACGCATTCCAGTTCCCAGCATAACTGTAAAAATAGGAAGCCAATGATAATACTGTGAGTTCTCTTTGGACAAAAATTCCATAAACAGCTCCTGCTCTGGTAATGTCAAAGCGCGTCTATGTGAATCCTCATAATGATGAGAACTTTTTAATTCTTTCAGCAAATTATCTGAAATATTTCTTCTTATGTAATTGTCTTCAACAGCAAGCTGCAGAATCTGATGTATCACTGTATGAATATTATCTATTGTCGCAATCTTTAGGCCCCTTGCATTACTCTGGAGAGGGTTACGTACAAGAAAGCTGATTACTAAAGGCCTATGGATTTTTATAGATGAGTTCCAGAATCTTTCTTTGAAAGAGGATTCCGTTCTGTTAGAAATGCTGTGTGAAGCAAGAAAGTATCATGTGAATATTGTGCTGGCTACTCAGTCAATCGCTGGATACAGAAACGATATCAAAGCAGCACTGGATAAAACGGCAGTCCATTCGTGACCGCAAGCACCTTTCCACCATACTTTCTTATTCGAGCCGAAAGTTATACTGTCCGGTGTCAGTGGTAAATTCTTTTCTGACCACTCTGCAATCAATTCTGGATGTACTGCCGCTAAGCTGTTACTCATATCAAAACCTCCACTTCCTCTGTGATTAAAGTATATGAGGTTTCGGCTTTTTCTTGTAGTTTGCGAATATCCGTAAAATAGAAAAAGCCCTTTGAGAAAAGATTTCTCCTCTCTCAAAGGGCTTGATAAATGGGAATTTTCAAATTAGTCTTTGCAAATAACCTTTGAACCTTCACCATCAATTACAATTCCCTGACGGTTGTTAATCGGGCATAGATTCAAATCCGAAAACTCAGTCATTATTTTCTCGGTAACTTTCTTAAATGGTGCTGTAAGATAATGCGGAAGAACATAGAAATCAATCAAATCAAGCCCTGCATCATCTTCTTGTGAGTAGTCCTCTGGCTTTTCATCCATTTGCTCGATATATTGGATGCTTGGAGCGCATATAATTGCGCCTGCCGACTCGCCGATCATCAATTTTCCATTTGCCAATTCCTTTTTCAGTAGCCCCTCAGTTCCCGTTTTACGGAGCTGGTCCATAAGAAAGAAAGAATTTCCGCCGGTAAAATATATCACATCTGCTTCTTCAAAAACAGACTGTATCGTTGAATAAGCCTCCGTTGAAATATCAATTTCAGTTACGATTGCTCCCAACTTTTTGAATAATTTTCGAGCCGAGCCGACATAACCGGTGTAGCCTTCACGCAGTGAAGCTGTTGGAATAAATGCGACTTTCTTATTTTCAATTTCTTCCTTTATCAGACTTCCCACACTTGAAAAGTGCGAACATAAAAATAGTTTCATCAATATTCTCCTTTATAAATACCAATTGAACTAAATCGCTGCGCGATGGCCTGCGAAGGCTGTGGCGCAGTTTTCTCTTTAACTTAAAAAGGCAGTAGAT
>NZ_JBCOME010000012.1:0-71746 GCF_040924365.1 Ruminococcus sp. 1001136sp1_2201st1_G3_2201SCRN_220225
GAGATCCATGGCTTACGGAGACTTAGGCGCGAAGGCTTTCCTGAGCGTCTTAGTCGTAGTTAGTCATTAGCTTGCCGAAACGTTGCGACGCGCGGCGGTGAATATACATTGTGAAATCGCGTCCGGAATAACGACCAACACATTAAATAGCAAGTATGATTAATAAATAGTTTAACACAAGTTCAAGCCCCGGTAAACACCCGTTCGTGTTTTAGAGAAAAAACCTGCATACCATATTTTGGGTATTCCAATATGGTATGCAGGTTTTATTATTTTCCAATAAAGGGTGTATCAGATTCCATTATTTCTTGTAGATGCGTTTGTCCTTAATCTCAATTTTACCTTCTTTCAGAAGGTGTCCCACAGCACGTTTAAAGGCATTCTTGCTGAGACCGAATTCGCGTTTGATCACTTCTGGTGAGGCTTTGTCATCGAAGGGGAGGACGCCGGCGAATTCTTCGATTATGCTAAGGACGCTCTCGGCATCTTCGTTAATCTGGATGTAGGCTTTCTGACGGTCTGTGACGTTCATCTTGCCATCCTCTTTCACCTCGGAAACGCGAAGGTCGAGGACTTCGCCCGGGCGGTATTTGCCGCTGGCTTCTCTGGCTGGAATCAGGGCGGAATATTTGTCATCAACAGCTACGAAAACACCGAAACGATCGCTGATCTCGTAGACACGGCCTTTTACGGAATCACCTGTTACATATGGGGTTCTGGTAGAAAGGTAATGGTATACCTTCATGGTGGCACAGAGGCGGCTGCTCTTGTCCACATAGAGAGCTACCAGACACTCCTGTCCTTCCCGCACACGGCTGGTCTGCTCATGGTATGGAAGGAGCAGGTCTTTCTCTAAGCCCCAATCCAGGAATGCACCGATCTTGGTTACCTGAAGCACTTTCAGAACAGCAGTCTGTCCAACCTGAAGAAGTGGTTCTCTGGTGGTTGCAATAAGACGGTCCCTGGAATCCTTGTAAATAAATACATCCAGTGCATCGCCCTCTCTGGTTCCTTCCGGAACCTGTTTGGCTGGAAGAAGTACTCTGTCTTCCTGGCCTGCATTTTTATCTTCTGCAAGGTAAACACCGAAATCTACGGTCTTTGCCACAATAAGCTTCTGTTTTTTTCCTATTTCAATCATGGATTCTCCTTAATTCAATTACGGTTAAATATAAAATTTCTCAGTAGTTTCCCAATCTATTGTCCAGTATAGCACACATTTACCGCCACTGTGAACATTAACTTATTGAAGTAAGGAGAAAAAATGCAGAACCCCCATCTGCAAAGTGACTTTCCGGCTCACGCATTGCGGAAGCGGCTCAGGAAATCTTTTGTCAGCAGGTCTTTCGGATTCTCAAACAGTTCCTTCGGCGGTCTGTCTTCTACGATAACGCCATTTGCCATGAAGATTACACGCTTGGAAACATCACGGGCAAATGCCATCTCATGAGTAACGATGATCATGGTCAGGCCTTCGTGTGCAAGGTCTCTCATAACCTCCAGAACCTCGCCTACCATCTGGGGATCCAGTGCGGATGTCGGCTCATCGAAGAGCAGGATTTCCGGCTCCATGGCAAGGGCTCTTGCGATTGCCACACGCTGTTTCTGACCTCCGGAAAGCTGTTTGGGTTTGGCGTTGATGTACGGCGCCATACCTACTTTTTCCAGATAATACAAAGCTTTTTTCTCTGCCTCTTCTTTGCTCTTCTTCAAAACCTTTACCTGACCTACGGTGCAGTTTTTCAGAGCAGTCATGTTGTTAAAAAGGTTAAAATTCTGGAACACCATACCTACCTTTGAACGGTATTCCGGAACGTTTACGTTCTTACTGGTGATGTCAGTTCCATGATAATTGATTTCTCCGGTGGATGGAGTTTCCAGCATATTCAGGCAGCGAAGAAGCGTGGATTTACCAGAACCGGACGGTCCGATAATGCACGTCACATCTCCCGGACTTACGGAAAAATCAATATCTCTCAGTACCTGATTGCTGCCAAATGCTTTTCCCAGATGCTTGACTTCAAGGATTTTTTCACTCATGATCATTTCTCCTCCTTTTTCTTAGGGTAGGAATACAGACCACTTGTGTGAGCCAGTGTATCCGTTGTGGCAAGGTCATAATTCTGCGGGCCTTCCATCTTGTGTTCCAGCAGGCGGAGCAATCTGGAGCATACAAAAGTAAGGATAAAGTACATTACCATAGCGATGGTAAAGGATTCGAAATAAGTGTAATAAGCTCCAGCTACGCCTTTTGTTGTGTAGAAAAGTTCTACAATTCCAATAATGGAAAGAACGCAGGTATCCTTGATATTGATGATCAGGTTGTTGCCAATCTGAGGCATGATGTTGCGCAATGCCTGTGGAAGGATTACGTTCATCATAGTCTGTACATGCGTCATTCCGATTGCTTTTGCAGCTTCTGTCTGACCTTCGTCAACAGAAAGGATTCCGCCTCGGACGGTTTCTGCCATGTAGGCTCCGGTATTGATAGATACTACGAAAAATGCCGCAAACCACATGGACATGTTGATATTGAACAGGTAAGCACTTCCGTAATAGATAAACATGGCCTGTACCATCATTGGGGTGCCGCGGAAAAATTCCACATAGCAGGCCATAATAAATTTGAGAAATCCAACCAGTGTCTTTTTAACGTCAGAATCTCTTTTGTCCACAGGAATTGTCTGGATAATTCCAACTATAAAGCCAATAAGGCACCCTAAAAAGGTGCCTACAATGGCTATGATCATTGTATTTCCGGCTCCTGATAAAAAGGAGGCGCCGTATTGCTGGAGCAGATACTGGATCCGGCCCCAGAAGGTTTCAGGAAGCATAGTTTTTATCTCCTATCTTACATATGTACATGTCTGTTCGGAATTCTTCACACATATCTTTTTATTAAATTCATACCCGGACATGTATTTTATACTTTATGTTTCACAGGTCGAGCAGTTTCATCACTCAGACAGTGGCTGTACGGAAATTGCCTCGTCCATCATTTCGGTGTAATCGTCCTCTGTCATTTTATCCAGCACGCTGTTTAAGGCATCCAGAAGCTCAGTGTTGCCTTTCTGTACGGAAATACCGATGTTAATATCTTCGTCGGATACTTCAAAATCACCGTCTGTGCCGGAGAAATCAAGAAGCTTGAAATCCGGATAAGCTACGCATGCAGCCATTCCGGTAGGCATATCCGTTACAACGGCGTCACATTTTCCGGATTCCAGGGCAACCAGCATGGCCGGTGCACTTTCCTGTGCAGGAAGGATGTTTGCGTCTTCAATCTGCGGCGGGCAGGAATCATACCAGATAGTGTTCTGCTGGGATGTACAGGTTACACCTTTTAAGTCTGCTACGCTCTTTGCATCTGCATAATCTCCGTCACTCTTTACCAGGGTGATGATAGATGCATAGTAGTATGGTTCTGTAAAATCCACCATCTGCTGGCGCTCGGAGGTAATGGACTGACCTGCGATAACACAGTCAACCTTTCCAGACTGAACAGCTGGTACCAGGGAATCCCAGTCAAGCTTTACGATCTCCAGATCGTAGCCCAGCTCGTCGCAGATTTTCTTTGCCATCATAACATCGTAGCCATATGCGTAATCAGAGCTTCCGGAAATCGGAACTGCTCCGTTGGAATCATCGGGCTGTGTCCAGTTGTATGGTGCATAGCTGCACTCCATTGCTACCTTTAATGTTTTCTTCTCTTCTGCCTGTACCATTGTAAGTCCAAGTCCTGGCATTGCTGTCACGGTAACCGCCGCTGCCATAAGACCACTTGTCATTTTTCTCCATAAATAGCTCTTCTTCATTTTTCTTTCCTCCTCTTTGTAAAAAACTCATTAATCACAGCACCACCGATATTTTATCGGTGTGTTTCCTCATTTCGAGGTTGTTTCCCCATTTCCGGGTAAAAAAAATGCAATGGCGGCGTTATCACACTAACGCGCCATTGCGTTGTAGTTCATATTACTCTTGTTTGTGGGAGAAGTCAAGAGGGGGGAGTTGCAGAATTCATGGTTTTTCTCCATATTTCTCTGGCTCACAGATTCTTTTCATCCTTCAACGCACATATTTTTTTAACCGTTAAACCAGAAATATCTGCAATTTCCTCAATCGTATACTTGCCCACTTGCAACATTTTGACGGCTGTAGCCATTTGATTTTCCAGTCTTCCAAGCTCAAGTCCTTGCTCAATCAGTTTATCCGACTCTAATTCCAGCACTTTTCCGCCCATAATTTCACCAATTCCTTTCTTTCAGCCTAATCACCCGGAACACCTGCTCTACAGCACTTTCCATATTTTTCTGTGCAGTCTGCGGATCCATGGCTTCTTCCAGAGTGGTCACCTGACGGAGGATTGGGAAAAAAGCGTCGATTCCAGCTTCATTACAAGAGGCAGCATCTTCAGTGACCGAGCCAGAAAAGGCAAGCACTGGCTTTCCATATTTCTTTGCAAGTCTGGCAATTCCGATGGGCGCCTTTCCCATAACGGTCTGGCCATCCAGACGACCTTCACCAGTGATTACGATGTCTGCATTTTTTATCTGATTTTCTATGCCGATTTCTTCCAGGACAATGCTTATACCTGGTTCCAGTTTTCCATGAAGAAAAGTACGGAAGGCAAAGCCAAGGCCTCCGGCTGCTCCGCAGCCTGGGTAGTTTGGATCATAATTAAATTTTCCCAATTGGGTTTTGGAATCTGCAAAATATTCTTCTGTTATCTTTGCATAGTTTTCCATCCACCCGTCCATCAGCTCCACCATCTCCGGTGTTGCGCCTTTCTGGGGGCCGAAGATATAGCTGCAGCCTTTTTCCCCATATAAAGGGTTGTCCACGTCACAGGCAATGCGGAAGCTGCATTCTTTTAATTCCGGAAGCAAATTTTTGCAACTGATGGAGGCAAGCTTTTCCACACCTTCTGCTCCAAATGGCACCTGTTTTCCACTTTTATCCAGAAGCTCTCCTCCCAAAGCCTGAAGCATACCGATTCCACCATCATTCGTTGCACTGCCTCCGATTCCGATGATAAAATTTCGGCAGCCTTTGGAAATGGCGTCTTTTATGACCTCTCCAACACCATAGGTTGTAGTGTTTATAGGATTCAGAAGTTCAGGTGGAACCAAAGTGATCCCGGCTGCACCAGCCATTTCTATAATGGCAGTCTTTCCGCACTTTTTCTCATTCTTGTAGCCACGTTTACTTTCTATTATAGAAGTATTTTCTACTACGGAAGCATTCTCTGAAACAGCCATCATCTCTTTTCCCACAAAATCAATTCTACCTGAACCGCCTATATTACGTTTCTCCCAAATTGCATATTCGCAGTCAACCGGAGTTCCAAGTGGTCCGGTAACTGTCACATTCTCCAGACTTCCGCCAAGTCCCTGGGCAAGTGCCCGTACTGTCCCTTCCCCGCCATCTGCAAGCGGATAAACCTTGGTCTTGGCTTCCGAATATACTTTCCGAATGCCTGCTGCGGCAGCTTCACCCGCTTCTATAGAACTCATGCTCCCTTTGAATGAATCAATTGCAATTACTACTTTCATGTTCTTTTCTCCCGTTTTTTCAAATACGATCTACCCTTCTATTTTTTCACTCCACAAATCCATTCCAATTGCAGAACTTCCTTCTTTTATCGTAATTTTATAATCAGAATCCACCTGAATATCATAGCCATATATGCTTTCTTTTCCCGCTTCTGCGTCTTTTTGATCTGCATAATAGGAAAAACCTACACGGTAGATATCCGGATGCAGATCAATCTGAACATAACTATATCCCCGTATCCAGTCTTCTTCAAGATTTTTTTCATTGAGCAACAGCTGTGTTGCGTACTGTTCTGCCACATCCCCCTTGCTGGTTCCCATGGCATTTTCTATGGACCTGGCAGCAAAGCCATGTAAAGTCCACGCCGTTATCAAAATCTCCAGAACCACCACAACAGCAATAAGTACCGGGTTCTTTTTTTCCTTGCACATTCTCTTTACTGCAAATCCAAATGCGTATATCACACTCGCCAGATTCACCAGACATGTGATGAGACTTGCTTCCTGTCTATGTTGTTCCCAGAATCCGTCAGGAACCAGGAAAGAACATATTGTGAAAAATATGCCGGTCAGAGTGATTGTAAAAAATCCATAAATTCTTTTGCTTTCCTTATCTTCCCGATTCACCCACAGATAATATCCACTCACAGCAGCTCCCGCGCCAAGAAGCCCGGCAAATAACGCACCGCCAAGGTTTGCATGACCAGAGAATTTAAACACAGCCACAATGAGCAGAATTACCGGTATCGCAAGATAGCCTGCGATTTTATCCTGATGCTGTTGCTGTTTTCGTATTTCTTCCATTGATTGCATCATCTCAGTCACCTCTGCAGACGTGTATTTTTTCTCTGCTTTCTCTCTCTTTTCTGCCATCCCGTTTTTTTCTGCTGCTTCATTCATTTCTACTGTCCCATCTTTTTCTGCTGCCTCATCTTTTTTCACGTTAGCCCCTTCGGTTGTCTGCATTTCTGATCGCATCAGCTCCAAAAGTGATACATCCAGTGCCTCAGCCAATGGTTCCATTGTATTAATATCCGGAAATCCAAGTCCCCGCTCCCAACGGCTGACCGCCTTATCCGTCACTCCGACTTTTCCGGCAAGATCGGCCTGTGTCATATGATGCTCTTTTCTTCTTTCCGAAATAAATGCCCCAAACCTTTTTGCGTCCACTATATGATATCCTCCATAATTCTTTTGCGTTACTCTCTTATATACACTAAAATGTGGATTTTAGTCAATCGACGATTTGTTTACCTGGAAAAAAACGAAAAATTTTCTATAACTCTCTTGTATGTATTGACATTTTGATATCTGAATGATATCATATTTATATCTCGTAAAAGATAATTTTCATTATCAGGAGGATTGCTATGAAAGAAAAAGTTTTGGACAACAAGAAAAATGGTATGGGAATGATGGTGCTGTTTATTCTGCTCTATGCCGTGGCCGCAGCCGCTGTAATATTCGGCGCAGCCTTCGAACAGCTTCCCCTTATGGTCATCGGTATCATCTGGGCTTCACTTGGATGGATCCCGTTCCTTGGCCTTAAAGTGCTGAAGCCGCAGGAAGCCCTTGTACTCACCTTATTCGGCAAATATGTGGGAACCTTGAAGAACGACGGCTTCTACTGGGTAAATCCATTTTGCACCGCTGTAAACCCCGCTGCGAAGACGAAATTGAACCAGAGCGGCGACGTAGACGGTGGAAATGCTGCCAAGTCCGTTTTCACGCTTGCAGCCACAGGAACAGCCACTTCTGCCAGTTCTACTTATGTAAACAAAAAGATTTCCCTGAAGATCATGACTCTGAATAACAACCGTCAGAAGATCAACGACTGCCTGGGTAATCCTGTAGAGATCGGAATCGCAGTTATGTGGCGCGTTACTGATACAGCGAAAGCAGTTTTCAATGTAGACAATTATAAGGAATATCTTTCTTTACAGTGTGACAGTGCCCTTCGAAATATTGTCCGCATCTATCCTTATGATGTAGCGCCAAATGTGGACACTACAGGTGACGGAGTTGCAGATGAGGGAAGCCTTCGCGGTTCCAGTGAAATCGTAGCCGGACGTATCCGCGATGAAATTCAGCAGAAGGTTGCTGAGGCTGGTCTGGAGATTATCGAAGCACGTATTACTTATCTTGCTTATGCACCTGAAATCGCAGCGGTTATGCTGCAGAGACAGCAGGCTTCCGCTATCATCGACGCAAGAAAGATGATCGTAGACGGTGCTGTTGGTATGGTAGAAATGGCATTAGAGCGATTGAATGAAAACAATGTGGTAGAACTTGACGAGGAGCGGAAGGCTGCCATGGTTTCCAATCTTCTCGTAGTGCTGTGCGGCAATCACGATGCCCAGCCGGTGGTTAATTCCGGCAGTCTGTACTAATGGCTGAGACAAAAGACACCCGGCCCAAGAAACAGATTCCGCTCAGGCTTTCCGCCAAGCTTTATGACCAGATTGCAGCCTGGGCGGAGGATGATTTCCGCTCCGTAAACGGGCAGATTGAATATCTGCTCACCGAATGTGTCCGCCAGCGCAAGAAAAATGGGAAATACGTTTCCGACACGATGGATAAACCGCCGGAACTGGATATCTCATGATTTCCAGCATAAAAAGCCCTTCTACTTGCCAAACCCACTATCGACAATTATAAAACAATACAAATTTTTCACATTTTAAACAAATCAGGGAGTACAGATGTTATAACAACAGTGCTGTACTCCCCGCTTTTATCTATTCGTGCACAGAGGGTAATGACTTTCTGAATGCTCTGAACACCAATTCTGTTTTGTATGGTATTTAACGCTTATAATTATAATTGTTAAGCTTATTTTCTTCGTTCTTTGTGTTAATTTATCTTTTGTATTTTAGTATTTCTATAATTCTATAAAATGATATATTACTTGCAATTTGCTTTCTCTATATGTATTTTTCTGTTTCGTTTTTCTATTTTGTTTTTCTATTACGTTTTTCTGATGCATTTTATATTTCATTTTTTCTGAGAGTATTTCTACAGCCATTCTTATGTATGAATGGTTCTGTCAATCACATACACAGCCTCTGCTTTATCGCGGTGATGTCTTTCTCATGTTTGTTCACGTAAAATAAAAGTCTTTCCTGCGTTTCCCATTTCTTTTGTTGTTCTTCCAGCTTTTGTAAAAGATTGGAATGATTCTCTGCTACAACCTGAAGCTTCCAGTCTGTAGTGTTCTCCACATGAAGCCAGAGTTCTTTTACACTTCTTTGCAATTCTGATACTGATGCATCCAATTCACATACATGCTTGTCTACGCTGCGCAAGTTCGCTTCCAGATTCTCAAAGCGCCTCTTGGTTTCGCTTTCGAAGTTGTCAACGCGAGTTTCTAAGCTGTCGAAACGGCTTTCCAAATTATCGAAACGGCTTTCCAACTTGTCGAAGCGGCTTTCCAAATTATCGAAACGGCTTTCCAACTTGTCGAAACGGCTTTCCAAATTCACAATCCGTGTCTCAATGGGCACCAGCAATCCTGCAATCGCCTGTAGATCTTCTTTCGTCAACATTTCTTTCACCTCCCGTATATTTAAGATAAAAAAAGTATATCAGCAAAATAATGTAAAAACAATACTTGAAGTACATTTTGTTCTGTGCTATAATCACGCCACGCATGATTTGCAGCAACACATTTCAGAACAGGAAAAAAGTCCACTGTCTGGGAATCCCCAAGGCAACGGACTTTAAAGCTTCTACTCACCTAATCTATATTTTCTATTACTTTCATATTCTTACCAACTGTGGAAATTTCACCAACACCCCATCTTTTTATTCCCAAGGTGCCTTTACGACTTCCTTCGCTTCAAACAGGTGCTTCATCCAGTCACCGGCAAGCTGAATCCAGCTCTCACATTCTGCCTGGATTCCATAACCATTGGGGCATGCTGTTTCTGCAGTGGCAAGTCCCAGACCATGACTGCCCACTGGATAAATATGCAATTCTGCCGGAATATCCAGAGCGTGAAGTGCCTGGAAAAACAGCAGGGAGTTCTCTACCGGTACAGTATCATCCGGTGCTGTATGCCACAGGAAAGTCGACGGGGTATCCTTCGTAACATTATATTCCAGGGACAGGAATCTGCGTTTCTCTTCATCTGCATAATCCTCTCCCAGAACGCTTTCAAAAGAACCCTTATGTGCTTTCTCGCCAGAAGTGATTACCGGATAGCTGAGCATAAGCCCATTGGGGCGAAACTTTTCGGAGTCCATGCCCAAAGCTTCTGCAACAAAGGGCTTGTTCCAGAATACACCAAGGCTTGCCGCCAGATGTCCACCAGCAGAAGAACCCTGGACTACGATCTTCTCTGTATCAATATGCCATTTTTCTGCATTTTCACGGAGCATTGCAACTGCTGTAGCCAGCTGAAGAAGCGCCTCCGGGAAACGTGCCGGAGCAACGCTGTAGCGCAAAATCGCAGCATGATAGCCCATTGCCATAAATCTGACGGCAAGAGCTTCTGCCTCTCTGTCAGAAGTCATCTGATAGCCGCCGCCAGGACAGATCAGCACAACCGATCTCTTTCTCTCCGGCTCGATCTCCGGGGAATTATCCAGGAAATATGTAAATAAATTTGCTTTAAACTCAGAATCTTTCAATTGGATTTCTATTTTTTCGTGAATCATTTCGCGAGCCTCCTGTTGTATATATTTCGTTCATTTTATAATGTCAGAAATAACCAGCTTATCCCCTAAAGCATGTTTGGAAAAAAGCTTTCTGTAAGACGTGCGTCACAATTTTGGCGTGCAGTTTGCAATAATGCTTTTTCAAACAGGCTCTAATGCCATAATAATTTTCTTCCTATAAGAAATCAATACCTAAATAAAATTGACACCTGCTATTTCAAACACGCTCTAGTTCCCCATCTTCGTCCTGTCATACATCTCCCTGAACTCCGTAGGCGTACAATTATTCATCAGCTTAAACATCCGAAGAAACGCCGACAGGCTGGAAAACCCCGATTTAAATGCCACCTCCGTCACACTCACTCCTGGATCCTGCAGCAACGTTTTTGCAAATTCAATTCTCTTCTGATTCAAATACTTATAAAAAGTAGAATCTGTATACTGCTTAAACAACCTGGAAAAATGATACTTACTGAATCCTGCCTGGGAAGCCACTCCCTCCAGGCTCAAATCTTCCGCAAAATGATTGTTAATATAATCTGTAACCAGGATAAACTTCTCCACATATTCCTTCTGCCTGCTGTTTGCTCCGTTTTCCTTCTGCTGTCCCGCTACAGTATGTGCATTTACACGCTGTCTTCCAACGCATGTAAGAATCTCAAGGAATTTCGAAATAATCATAGTTTCCAGATAGGGAGACTCACCGAAATATTCCTCTTTGATTTCCAGCATAAGCGTTTTTACTTTTTCATAAATCTGCGGATACCCCTCCGGTGTAATCAAAGTAGCCGGGGTTATAATCATAGTAAGCAAGTTCAGCTCCTTGGTAGAAATATTGTTCAGACACGGCTGAAAAATAATCCGCTCTCCGCTTTCCGGAGCAAAAAGCTCATGAAGCATACACGGACCGATAATCAGCACATCCCCCTCACGCAGATTGTATTCCTTTCCACCGCACAGTGCCTTATAGCCATTTACGATTGGCATAAGTACCTCGAAGGAGGTATGCCAGTGCGGTGGGTAATTCTCGTATTCATCATTATAATAGAGACAAACCTGCTCATCCTCCCGGAAATCTACTGTTTCATGTATTCCACTAAGCTTATGTATCATTTCCCCATGCTCCTTCCCTGTATATTCTTATTATAATGCTCCTGAGTTTCACCCTTTTACCAGAGCATGTTTGAATTTTCCCAACATATATCATTTTCCGACGGTCAGTATCAAATATTGTCATTTAGTTCTCAAATATTGCGTTTTTCAATATGTTTGTATTGTATCAAATGTTTCTTTTTTTATCAATATATAGCCAAATTTATATTTTAAATCTAAATAAGTATCGTTTATCTTTGTATATATTGCATAATTTTCTATGTTTTAAATTATATACTTTGACATGTACTTGTTTTTGTACAATTTTAGATAGCAATAATTGATAGTAAACAAACAAGAATTAGAAAGAAAACCCAGGCAATCTCTGCTATAGTAAGAATTACCAAATACGAGATCTAAATTTTTAAAAGGAGGTTCAATATGAACAAGAAACGAGCACTTTCAATATTAATGGCTGCAGCAATGGCAGCTGGAACACTGGTTACATCTGTACCGGTTTATGCTGATGATGTTGAAGAAATCACATGGATGTTCTGGGATGACCTGGAAGCTACGGAAGATCTTATTTCCAAAGGTTACAAAGAAGTCATTGATCGTTTCAACGAAGAGTACGATGGCAAATATCACGTAACTCCGATCACCACCAACCTGGAAGAGTACGATGGCAAGCTGAACGCACTGATCGCAGCCGGACAGACACCGGATGTTTACATCTGCAACCCTGGTCCAAACATGGACGTATATGTAAATGCAGGTGCAGCAGCTGACCTTACCGATATCCTTGAGAATCAGGAAGCTGACTGGTACGCATCCTTTACAGATGGTATTTTCGAAAGAATGACTTATGACGGAAAGATCATGGCAGTTCCTACCAACTTCGCAGCAGCCTGCGTTTACTATAACACCGAGATGTTCGCAGATGCCGGAGTTGAAGTTCCTACCACATACGACGAACTGATCGCTGCATGCCAGAAGCTTCAGGATGCCGGCTACACACCAATCTCCTGCTCCGCTGGTACCGCATGGTGCTTATCCATGATCGCCGGTTATCTGTGTGACCGTCAGGGCGTTGACCTTGCAGCTATCGCAGACCATACCGCTAACTGGACCGATGAGAACTGCATTGAAGCAGGCACCAAGTTAAAAGACCTTTCCCAGTATTTCCAGGCTACAGCAGCCGGAGATTCCAATGACCAGGCTACAGCAGCTTTCTATAACGGCGAAGCAGCTATGCTGGTTCAGGGTTCCTGGGCAATCGCACAGATCAACGGCAACAATCCAGACTTCGAGTCCAAATGTGGTGTCTTCCAGTTCCCTGGAATCGACGGTGCTAACGACCCGAACCGTATGATTGTTAAAACTGATAACCTTCTGATGAGCTCCACAACAGAGCATCAGGACGCAGCTATCGCTCTTATGAAGATGTTCACAGACGAAACAGCTCAGAAATACACAGCAGAAGTCGGCGGCAAGTTCCCAATCATCAAAGACCTTGATATCGACTATAACAAAGCTCCTGCACAGCTGAAATACGTTCAGGATATCATGGCAAAGGCAACTGGTACATTCGGATTCTACAATGAGTCCCTTGCATCTGTAGAAGCTGGTGACTGCTTCGATAACGCAATGGTTGATATCTTCCTTGGCAACCAGACACCTGAAGAAGCATTCCAGACCGTACAGACATTCTATGAGGAGAACGTTTGGGAATAAATCCTCCCTTATAAAAATAAGTTATAAACCCAGGCACATGGCTGCCGCGGAACGGACTAAGGCATGTTCCGCGGCAGTCTTTTTACTAAAAAGGTTATCGCCAGTCAGCGAGCCCACCAAAATCAATACGATACTCATGCAGACAACGGCTTATTCTTTGCTATCATTCGGTTTTCTTTAGTAGTAAAACCGCACACATTTGACGGAAGGAGATATTATGGATAAAATTCTGCGCGACAAAAAAGCCATTTTCGTATTTATCGCCCCGGCGCTGATCATGTTCCTTCTGGTCCTGATCATCCCGACGATACAAATGGTTTACTACTCACTCTGCGATTACGCAGCACTTACACCCCCTGAATTTGTGGGATTAAAAAACTATAAGAAACTGTTTTTCGGTGACGCCACATTCCGTATTGCCCTGAAAAACTCCATCTTTTTCATGATCTTTTCAGCAGTCACACAGCAGATCTTCGGTCTTTTACTTGCTGTTATGCTCACCAACATCCCGAAAGGCCGCAACATTTTCAAGAACATTTATTATCTTCCATGCGTACTTTCCTCAGCAGCACTTGGACTTCTCTGGTCCTTCCTTTTCAATCCGAGAATTGGTATCAACAATCTGCTTGCAAAATTCGGCATTGAAGGACCTCTGTGGCTGATGGACTCTACCGGATTTATTGTACTTCCCATGTGGGTTATCGCATTTGTTGCCCTGTGGCAGTACCTTGGTCAGAATATGATGCTTTATATGGCACAGATCACCGGAATTTCCCGTGATATTTATGAAGCTTCCTATATAGACGGCGCGTCAAAGGTAAAAGCATTCCGCTATATCACCCTTCCGCTGATCAAACCAATGATGATCACATCACTTTCCCTGAACTGTATCGGTTCTCTGAAGTTCTTCGACCTGGTTTACAACATGACTCAGGGTGGTCCGAACCACAGAACAGAAGTCCTTGCAACTGAGCTTTATGCAGAAGGTTTCAACTATTTCAAATACGGCTACGCCAGCGCCATTTCCGTAGTTCTCCTGGTGCTCTGCCTGCTTGTAACCCTTCTGGTAAAGAAAGTCATCAAAGTTGAAACTTACGAGTCATAAGGAGGTGGGAAAATGAGCAACGTAAAAGTAAAAGCTCCGAAAAAGCCGGTAAAACCGGTAATCGTAGTGATTTATATCCTGCTGGTGATCCTGGCAGTTATTTATCTGGCTCCGCTTCTGTGGATGCTGTCCGTATCTCTGAAAGATAACGCTGGTGTTATGTCCGCACCATTTTCCCTGCCAGAGGTATTTCATTTTGAAAACTATGCGCAGGCATGGCAGATGGGTAAACTTGGCACAGCCCTTATAAACTCTGTCATCGTCTGCGGCGCTACCTTGATTGTCAGCCTTTTCTTCGGCGCTATGGCTGCTTTTGCCATCGCCAGAATGCGCTGGAAATTATCGGAATTCATGCACACCTTCTTCCTCATCGGAATGATGGTTCCAGTACATTGTGTTCTGATTCCTCTTTTTGTAAGATTTGCGAAACTTGGTCTTACCAATTCCCAGGGCGGATTGATGATTCCTTATATTACCTTCTCCCTGCCAATGACCATTTTCCTGCTTACCGGATTTTTCCGTTCCATGCCAGGAGAAATGTTCGAGGCTGCTGCCATTGACGGCTGCGGAATCTACGGATGCTTTTTCCGGATCGCACTGCCACTTTGCAGAACCGGTTTCTTCGTATCCGGTCTGATGACCTTCATCAACAACTGGAACGAGCTGCTTCTTGCCATGGTATTTATCTCTGATCCTATGAAAAAGACACTGCCGGTTACACTGACCTATTTCGTTGGTCCTTACGCAACCAACTATGTGCAGATGTTTGCTGCGATCATTATCGCAATCGCACCTACCGTTGTTGTTTACTCACTGTTCAGTAACCAGATCGTAGAAGGTCTTACCACAGGTGCAGTAAAAGGATGATATGCAGCCCGAAAACTCACACTCGCTTTACAACGTAACCTGCTATTTGTGGGTCACAAACCTTATATGGCTCAATGTTTTACAGTCACCATGAATTCGCAACAAGGAGAAACATTATGGATAGAAAAAAGGCTAGAAAAAAAGCGACCGAACTGGTCAGCCAGATGACCTTAGAGGAAAAAGCAAGTCAGCTACGCTATGACGCACCTGCAATCAAGCGGCTTGGCATCCCCGCCTACAACTGGTGGAATGAAGCGCTCCACGGAGTTGCCCGCGCCGGACAGGCCACAATTTTCCCGCAGGCAATTGGACTTGGCGCCACTTTTGACACCGAACTTCTGGGACAGATTGCAGATACCATTGCTACCGAAGGTCGTGCCAAATACAATGCATATTCCCAGGAAGAAGACCGTGACATTTACAAAGGTCTTACCTTCTGGTCGCCAAACGTAAATATTTTCCGTGATCCAAGATGGGGACGGGGACATGAAACTTACGGTGAAGATCCTTACCTTACGAAAGAGTTGGGAGTCTCTTTTGTAAAAGGGCTCCAGGGCGATGGCAAAGTTATGAAAGCCGCTGCCTGCGCCAAGCACTTTGCAGTCCATTCCGGTCCGGAAGCCATCCGCCATGAATTTGACGCAATCGCAACTCCGAAGGATATGGAAGAAACTTACCTCCCGGCATTTGAAGCTTTAACCAGAGAAGCGGACGTGGAAGGCTTCATGGGTGCCTACAATCGCACCAACGGAGAGCCCTGCTGCGGAAGTCCTTCCCTTCAGAAAATACTTCGCGGCGACTGGGGCTTCCAGGGATATTTCGTTTCCGACTGCTGGGCCATCAAGGATTTCCACGAGCATCATATGGTAACCAGCACCCCGGCAGAGTCGGCTGCATTAGCACTGAACAATGGCTGCGATCTGAACTGCGGAAACACTTATCTTCACATTTTGAAAGCTTATGAAAAAGGACTGATCTCCGAGGATACCATCACGGAATCCGCCATCCGCCTTTTCACTACCAGATATCTGCTGGGATTATTTGAAGAGACGGAATACGACAAAATTCCTTATTCTGAGGTGGAGTCACCTGCCCATCTGGCGCTTTCCCAAAAAGCTGCTGAAGAAAGCTTTGTACTTCTGAAAAACAATGGGATCCTGCCTTTGAACAAAGAGAAGATCAAAACAGTTGGAATCGTTGGACCAAATGCAGACAGCCGTAAGGCTCTGGTAGGCAATTATCACGGTACAGCTTCCCGCTACTGCACGATCCAGGAAGGTATTCAGGATTACCTTGGAGATGATGTACGTGTGCTTGCCTCTGTAGGATGTGACCTTTTCCGCGACCGCACCGAGCATCTTGCTTTTACTCAGGACAGACTTGCGGAAGCGAAAATCGTTGCAGAAAACAGCGATATCGTAATTCTCTGCGTGGGGCTTGATGAAACACTGGAAGGTGAAGAAGGAGATACCGGAAACAGCTATGCTTCCGGTGACAAAGAGACCTTGCAGCTTCCACAGGTTCAGCTGGATCTGATGGAAGCCATGGCTGAATCCGGCAAACCGGTTGTTCTTTGCTTGATGGCAGGAAGTGACATTGATCTTTCTTATGCAGAAGAACATTTTGATGCAGTGATGGTTCTGTGGTACCCAGGTGCTGAAGGTGGAAAAGCCGCCGCAAGAGTACTGTTCGGAGATGTCTCCCCATCCGGCAAATTACCAGTGACCTTCTACAATACCCTGGAAGAGCTTCCGGATTTTACAGATTATGCCATGAAGGGACGTACTTACCGCTATATGGAGAATAAGGCGCAGTTCCCATTTGGATATGGATTGACTTATGGGAAGGTAGTAGTGACAGATGCAGTTGTCAGTGAAAACAGCGCAGCCGACACAAATGGTACAAGTGTTTCCGGCAAGGCAGGTTTCGAAAGCGGCACTAATACCACAGCAGCACCAGTTACAATCCAGGCCACTGTCACCAACCAGGGCGCAATTGATACCCGGGATGTGGTTCAGGTTTACATAAAGAATGCAGATTCTTCTCTGGCCGTTCCAAACCCGGAGCTTGCTGCTTTCACTCCTGTTTTCCTGAAAGCAGGCGAAACAAAAACCGTCACACTTTCCATTGCTCCAAAGGCCTTCACCGTAGTAGATGAAACCGGCGCAAGAACAGAGGACGGCAGCCATTTCCATATTTACGTTGGCTGTACACAGCCGGACAAGAGAAGTATGGAACTTGCAGGTGTGAAACCAGTGGAAATTGAATATAGTAAATAATCTTTATAAGGCGAACGACTATCTTAGTCGTTCGCCTTATATTTTTCCTCCTTTAAAAGCATCGAATATTAAGTAACCGCCATTCATACCTGTCTCAAGGTACAAACAGCGGTCACGCAATTCATCTCAGTTTTCACTCAATATTTTCCTGTCCATAATAAGCATTTGCACCATGTTTTCTATAGTAATGCTTATCCTGAAGCTCCTGCGGAGCAGGTTTCACATTCGGATTGATCAGCTCGCAGCGGGAAGCCATCTTGGCAACCTCTTCCAGAACTACTGCATTATGCACTGCCTCGTGCGCATCCTTGCCCCATGTGAAAGGACCATGATTCTTGCAAAGAACAGCCGGAACAGCCTCATAATCTCTCTTCTTGAAATAGTCGGCAATGAGAATACCAGTATTCTTCTCATAAGCTTCCGCAATCTCACTCTTATCCAGATTACGGACGCATGGAACCTCACCGTAAATATAATCAGCATGAGTGGTTCCATAGCATGGAATTGCGCGGCCGGCCTGTGCCCAGCTGGTAGCCCAGGAGGAATGCGTATGTACGATTCCACCGATCTTCGGGAAAGCATTGTACAGAACTACATGAGTGGGTGTATCAGATGATGGGTTATATTTACCTTCTACTTTATTACCTTCCAGGTCTACAACTACCATATCTTCCGGTGTCAGTTTCTCATATTCCACACCACTTGGCTTGATTACGAAAAGACCTTTTTCACGATCAATTCCACTTACATTTCCCCAAGTAAAAGTAACCAGGCCGTATTTCGGCAGGTCCATATTTGCTTTGTAAACTTCTTCTTTTAATTTTTCAAGCATAGCTGTATCCTCCTTTTTACACACGCAAATACGCATTTTATTCTTCAGATGTCTGGTTACATCTCACAAAAAGCTTCCGCTATCTTTCCATTCCCCCTGTCTATCAGAGCTCCTACATTCTTTACCACAGACATCATATTAAACATAATATAGCACTTGTGCGGATGTATTTCTACTTGTATCTTATATTTTTTTGTATCTGTTGCTATTGTTGTTACTGTTCACTGGTAACGTTCCGCGAGGTGTTTTTTGTGAACAAAGTTCACAGAAAACCCGAGAGTTGCGGCGCGAAATCATGCAAAGCATGATTTCTGTGCATCGCGAAGCGCGTTACTGTGAACGGAGTGAACAGTAACCTATTGTTGTTACTGTTCACTAAAGCATGTTTGAAAAAGGCTTTCTGCAAAATAGCTGAGCTTCCGCCCTGCCTACTCATACAACGGAATCTCATAACCCCAGGATTTACGAATTCCATCCATGATCTCCATCACACGCACAGTCTCATCATGAGGCATTTCCGGGCATTCCTTTTCGCCCTGTGCGATTGCTCTGGCGCAGGCTTCAACCTCATACTCATAGCCTGTGATCTGTGCCGGCGGCAAATAAGCTGCAACCTCCTTATGCTCCTTGTCAAACACTGTGATTTTCTCCGGATTATTAATATTCTGCACCTGAATATAACCTTTAGTTCCAAAAATACTTCCCATTCTGTCAGAAATTTCACGGGCACCACACTGCAAGGTAGCCATACGGTCGCCTTCAAATACCATAGCAATAGTATCCAGCATATCCACACCTTCACGGAAAATAGCAGTTGCCTGGACATCCTTTAGCTTATCCCCAAGAACCATGCTTGCAAAATTAATGGTATAAACACCAACATCCAGAAGCGCACCGCCTGCCAGCTCCGGCTTACGGATACGTTCCACTTCACTGATGGCATAGTTCAGATTGGCCGTAACAGCTGTCACTTCACCGATCACACCGCTTGAAATAATATCATCAATCATCTTTCTGGATGGCATATATCTGGTCCAGATTGCCTCTGTGATCAGCAGGTTTTTCTCTTTCGCCAGGGTAAAAAGCTTTCTTGCCTGGTCTGCATTTACAGTAAACGCCTTTTCACAAAGTACATTTTTTCCAGCCTCCAGGCACATCTTTGCATGAAGATAATGATGGGAATGAGGGGTTGCAATATAAACCAGATCCACCAGCGGGTCTGCAAGCATTTCCTCATAAGAGCCATAAGCCTTGGAAAAACCGTATTTCTCGGCAAAGGCCTGCGCCCGTTCAAGGCTTCTGGCTGCCACTGCGTAATTCTCCACATCCTTCATTCCAGCTACCGTTTTCGCCATCTGAACTGCAATTCCTCCAGCTCCAAGTATTCCAATTTTCATTTATGTAAACCGCCTTTCTAATAAAATTTCCTGTTTCGCCATTCTCAGCTGACTTTCCTGTATGGAGATGTCGCTAAAGCGATACAGTTATTTCGCTCACATGATATTCATATAATCTCATCTCATGCAGACATAAACTCTACAATCGCATAAGGTTCGCCATTCTCCGTGGAAAGCGCAACCGTAACCTTTCTCATTTCCAGCTTCACTGCCGGATAAAAAACGTCTCCAAGCAGTGCCTGCTTCTTATATTCTGCCCTCATCTGTCGGATCACAAAGCCTTCTGGCAGATAATCTGCCCCCATGCGGATATACTGGCAATTATTAACATGGTGATGGGTGTCCAGATGATGTTTCTGTATTGCAAAAGGCTCCTGGGCTTCCATCCCTTCCGGAAGTGCGATCTTACGGGGCGCATAATCCATCTCCAGCTTTTCATCCAGTTCGTATCCTCTGATGTCTTCATCTGTAAGTCTGGCAGGCAGACCGGTCTCTGTATCAATATTGGTCCAGATACTATTTGCATAGGATAAAAGCTCTCCATCTTCTGTTTTCAGAGTGAAGTTACGCATTCCAAGAAAACCTTTGAAACCATATGGCGCCGTTGATGCCACAATTGTCTCTCCCAATCCCGGATAGCGGTTCACCACAATCTGCCAGGATGACAACACCCAGGCTCTCTGACGTTCCTCCAGCACTTCCATTCCCTGCCCTATTTCCTCAGATTGAAAGGTGCAGCAATCCTGATAATAATTCTGAATTCCAGGAAGAGTCAGGCAGCCATCCTCGCCTATTTCACTGTATCTGACACGGCCTTTAAAACTGTAACTCATGTTATGTCAATCTCCATTCTAGAGCCTGTTTGAAAAATCATTCCCGCAATCTCCCACAAATTGTGACGCACATCTTGCAGAAAGCCTTTTTCAAACACGCTCTAATTTCTTGTCCGCGAATTTTACTTCATTATATAACAAATCCATCAATAAAGATATGAAAATGTAGATTTTTTTTGTGAAAATCCTCTTGATTCTGCACTCTTTACCATGTACAATAAAGATATAAAAATAAAAACAGCAAACGCTTATATATGTCCATAATCTGGTTGGACGTTTCTACCAACTACCCTAATAGTTGTCTATAAGCTGCATGCGAAGAGGTATGCAGGTATGGCATTTTCCGGGTGGTTTTTTTATTGCTGAATCAGCCCGAAATCACATTTTGCATGTTTCCGGCAGTACGTTCTCAGCCGCAAACTATCCCGGAACTTTACTTTACCTCGCCTCTGGCAGAAAGGATGGTCTGATATGAAAAAAGATTTGTTTGCTTTGAAAGGTACAATTTGTTACAGCAAGAATCAGAAAGAACTTATTTTTGCAGAAAACTCTTATGCAGTCTGTGAAAACGGGCTCTGTGCCGGTGTTTTTTCCCAGCTTCCAGAGGAATATAAAGATATTCCTGTAAAAGACATGGGTGATCGACTGATCATCCCAGGATTCACCGACCTTCATCTGCATGCTCCCCAGTACGCTTACCGCGGAACCGGCATGGATCTGGAGCTGCTGGACTGGCTGAACACCATCACTTTCCCGCAGGAAGCCAAGTACGCTGACCTGTCCTATGCGAAAAAGGCTTACTCCATTTTCGTGGATGACTTAAAGCACAGCTTCACCACCAGAGCCTGCATTTTCGCCACCTTGCACCGTCCGGCAACGGAGCTTCTCATGGACATGCTGGAGGAAAGCGGTCTGGCAACTATGGTTGGAAAAGTAAATATGGATCGCAACGGAGCACCGGAGCTTCAGGAGAAAAGCGCACAGGCTTCTGCACAGGATACACGCCAGTGGCTGGAAGAGATCAAGGGACGTTACGACCACACCTACCCAATCCTAACCCCACGTTTTACCCCATCCTGTACGGATGAGCTGATGACCGAGCTTGGAAAAATCCAGAGGGAATATCACCTTCCGGTTCAGTCTCATCTGTCTGAAAATTTCGGGGAAATTGCATGGGTAAAGGAGCTTTGCCCGACCAGCAGATTTTATGGAGATGCGTATGACATGTTCGGGCTGTTTGGAACAAAACCCGCATTCAATACTAACGAGGCTGATTTCGCTTCCGCATCCGGCCTTAATACCACTGATAACACAGCAGCTCATATTTCATCTGATGGTGCCAGCGTCTGCCCTACCATCATGGCACACTGCGTCCACTCTACTGACGAAGAGATCCAGATGATCAAGGACCAGGGCGTTTACATCGCCCACTGTCCGGAGTCCAACACAGACATTGCTTCCGGAATCGCACCTGTCCGCCTCTATCTTGATATGGGACTTCATGTAGGACTTGGCACCGATGTTGCCGGAGGTTTTTCTCTCTCCATGTTCCGTGCTATGGCAGATGCCATCCAGGTTTCCAAGCTCCGCTGGCGCCTGATGGATCAGACCCAGGCCCCGGTTACTCTGGAAGAAGCCTTCTACATGGCTACGATCGGTGGTGGCTCCTTCTTCGGAAAAGTCGGCAGCTTCGAAAAAGGCTATGAATTCGACGCCATGATTCTGGACGACAGCAACATCCGTCATCCCCAGGAAATCTCCACCCGTGACAGACTGGAAAGGCTTGTTTATCTGTCCGACGACCGCAATTTGGTTGGGAAATATGTACAGGGACGGAAAGTAATTTAAAAAGCTAAAAAACCTCTGGTCAGGAAATCAATCTTCGACCAGAGGTTTTTCCTTTTGCTCGTTGCTCGCGTAAATTATTCTGTCCCCAGATACTCCCGTATCCGCGCCTCATTCATATTCTCCCCGATCACGATCACTACTTCCTGTCCTGCGGAAATAGGCTTCAGGGAAAATTCTTTGCGGGTGGCGTTTAGTTCCAGCCAAATATTGTTAGTGGATGCTTTCTGAGCGGAGTCCGAATTCATTTTTTCGTTTTCGGTTACCGCGGCAGCACTTTCTTCTAATTTCACAAAGCCCTTAATTCGGAAAACATCCCCACATTCCGGATCATCCAGGATCTGATGCGCCGCTTTCTCCAACTGTGTCTCGGAAATCTTCAGCTCCATAAAATACAATGACTGGAACCCTTCTTTCTCATCAAAACACTGTTTCTCGAAATCTTCCATCACATACCCGCTGTTGAAAATCCGCTGAAAATCCTCATCTGTAAACGTTTCCCAATCCTTATTCAGTATCTCATTTTCCGTAAAACGTCGTTTGCATTTCACACTTTCCAGTGCGCGATTCAGATGTTTCACAGTTCCGCTGATTTCTTCCCCGGATGCCTCCTGACTCTTGCTTAGAACAATACAGCCTGCATCAGCTGCCTCTGAAGCCAGAATATACTCTGCCTGTGGCTGCAGCTTCTCCTCCAGTCTGGCATCCAGAATGGTAATCACATTTCCAATCTGATACCACTTATCCAACGGCTCTTCATAAAGGGCATCGAAAAACTCATCCACATCAAAAATCCCGGAAGGCTCAATGAGAACCCTGTCATATCCGCACATTCCCATTGCGATCAGCTTGGTCTTGAAACGTCTTCTGTGGCAGTCCGCATCACATCCACCTGAAACCATTTCCAGCTCGCAGTTCTCCCCTTCCAGGTCATGAAGCAGCATCATGTCCACATTCACTGCACCAAAATCATTCTCCAGAATTCCAATATTCTGCCCCTGGCTCATCAGCCATGCAGCATATTTCTTTATGAAAGTCGTTTTTCCCGAACCAAGAAAGCCTGTAATCAAATCAACTTTAACCATTTTTTAATCTTCAACCTCATTTTTCAATATAAAGCTGGCCTGGAACCTGTTGCCGACCGCTTCGAAGCGACTGGCTCCGCCGTGTTTTTCGCAAAGTTTTTTCATGGAAAGAATGCCGATTCCTTCCTGTTTGTTTTGCCGTTTTTTTGAGTAAATTTTCCCATTTTCCTGGAATAATATTCCGTCAAAAGAATTGTCTACCGTAATCAGAAGCATGTCGTGTTTCTTCTCCGTAGCAACTTCAATAAAGCGTTTTCCGTCATACTGACCGGCGGCAGTCACCGCATTATCCAGGGCATTGCCCAGAATCGTACAAAAATCAGTGTCCGGAATAGCAATATCTTTCAGATAGCAGCATACGGAAAACTCGATATTTTTCGCCCTGGCAATACAGCCGTAATGATAAAGGACGCCGTCTGCCGCGGCGTTTCCTGTATATGGAATTGTTACTTTTCCCATCTCTTCCAGTTCCAGATCATCACAATATCCCCGCAAGCCCTCCATATCATTTTTATCAAGAAAACCTTTAATAGCAGCTACCTGATGACGGAAATTATGGCGTGCTTCACGTTCTGCCAGAACCTGCTCCGTGAGCGCATGATAGTAACCTTTCTGCTGATCGATCTGCCGGTTCAGTTCTTTTTCATTTAGAAAATGCTGCTGATCATAAGACACCGCAAAGCAAATCAGCAATGTGGCGACGCCGATCAGACATTTACTCAACATTTGTGGAAAAGTGGTAGTGTAGACATCCACTCCTTCTGAAAAAATACTGGAAAAAAACATGGCAATAGGAATGAACCATAAGGTCTCCCAATAATTTTGGCATTCAATTTCAAGGAATGGTGTTACGGTATAACGGAGCAGGCTGCTAAGCAGCGGATATAGAAGCGCATACACTACAATTGCAATTGCGCTGGTTTCTGCAATTCCAATCGCATTTCCCTGCATTCCCAAAAGTGAACTGACATAAGCTCCGATTGACAGTGCAATCATGACAATATCTGCCACAATTCCAAATACAAACAAATGCACCTTGGTGTATCCAGGGACAAGCCAGATATTTACAGCAGCCATTACAATACAGAAAGCAATAAGATTTATCTTATAAAACGGCACGTCAATTTTCCGGTAATTTCCCACCCACATGCAGATTCCGAAGTCCACAGCCAGACCAATTGCATAGATTACAGTCAGTCTGATCCTGTCTTTATCTGAGATTTTTTCGTGAAACGGAACAATTCGCAGGATCAGAGTGGGGACATGAGCCAGGATACAGAGAAGACTTACAATCGCGATTATAATTGTATTTTCCATATATTTTTACCTCGTTTTAAAGTACTCCATGGGACGGTCCGCCTCTCCGTTTTTCTTCTCCATCCTCTTTAACTCCGGCAATATAGTCAGCAGCATTGTAACAAAACAAAGGCTTCCGCCAATTACATTAGATACCGGCTCTGCCAGGAATACTCCGTGAGTTCCCATTTTAAACACGTAGGGAAGCAGGTATGTCAACGGAACTACAATAAAAACTTTTCTCAAAAGCGAGAAGAAAATGGCCTGTTTTTTCTTATTTAAAGACTTGAAAACAGTCTGTCCAATGTATTGCAGATCCATAAAAATAAAGGCTGCAAAGTAGGTTTTCAATGCCGGAACTGCATCCTTTATCAAGAGCTTATCGGAGCTGAAAATGGCAATCAGATAATCCGGGACAAAGATAATCACGCTCCACATTACTGCTGTATAAACCAGAACCATTACTGCCAGTGTGACCATTGCCTTGCGGACAAGCTTCGGTCTTTTTGCCCCGTAATTGTAGCTCAGGATAGGTGATGTGCCTTCATTTATAGCATAAATCGGCGTCTCTACCATCTGACGGACACTGGATACGATAGTCATAACAGATATGTAAACATCCCCTCCGGTAACCCCCAGAACATTGTTGCAGCAGATAGTTACCAGACTGTTTGTCAGCTGCATAATGAAGCCTGCAGTACCAAGACTGACAATGTTTTTTGCATTCTCTTTGCAGCTTTTCAGCTCTGTTTTTTTCAAAAGACGAGCTTTCATTTCCGCTCTTTTTTCAAGAAAAAGAAGTACATAAGCAGCTGATAGGAACTGGGAAAGAACAGTCGCAATGGCTGCTCCTTTGATTCCGAAACCAAGCACAAAAATGAATAATGGATCCAGGATCAGATTGGCAACTGCACCGATTGCTACAGAAAACATACCAGTTGTCGCGTATCCCTGTGCATTGATAAACGGGTTCATTCCTGTGGCGATCATGGATGGAATCGTTCCGATCAGGTAGATCATCATGTAGGGATATGCATAAACCAAAGCATCCTCAGATGCTCCAAAAAGTACCAGCAGAGGTCTTGCAAAAAGCATACCAGCTATCATCAGAATGATCCCGCTTCCGCACACCATAGTAAAGGAAGTGTTCATCACTTCCTGCGCTTTCTGGTTGTCTTTCATACCTCTGTTTATAGAAAAAACAGGAGCGCCGCCACTGCCAAACAGATTTGCAAAGGCAGTGATAATCACGATTAACGGGAAACATAAACCGACTGCGCCAAGCGCTGTAGTTCCCACTTCAGGGATTCTGGCGATATAGATTCTGTCTACAATATTATATAAAAGACTGAGTATCTGTGCCACCAGCATGGGGATTGCAGCGCTGAAAATGTTTCTGGTTACCGTACCATTTTCAAAATCAATTCGTTTCATTTTGTTTCACAGCTTTCTTTTTATTTGATATTTTTATTTCATATTTTCATTTCCAGTTTATGACTTTCTTTCAGGCTTATAACACTCTTTCTGTTTTATTTTCGAGGTTAATTTCAGCATAATTCATCATTCCAGGTTAAAATCCTCTGTACTTTACCCTTAATTTCTACGCCCAGATCATAGACTACATTACTCAGAACATACTCTCCATCATTGACAAAAATCTCGATCAAATTAGGATCCACGAAAATTTCCAAATCAGCTTTTTCACCTGCATCCGGAATCTGGCAATGCAGTTTTTTACTGTCTGTGTGAGGAAATACTCTTGTTCTGTCAGTACATATTGTTCTGCCTTTCATGGAGATCTGATATCCTCCGATGTCCAGACAGTCGCCGTTTTGGAGGGTTGTTTTTATGCAGAATGGGTTACTGCTGCGCAGGGCATCCTGGCTGGAAAGTGATCTGGAAAGGCCCTTTCGCACGTTTGGATGAACCCGAAAACAAACCTGTCCATTCTCAATTTCTACTACACGCGGCAGGCTCATCATACCGTTCCAAATTACCCGTTCTTCCGTTAGCAACTGACTTTTATCACTCTTTTTCAGATGATTTTTATCTGTTGACTGTGTGATTTTTTCTCTCTCATTTTCTTCTCTATCACTATTTTGCTCAAAAAATACAGCAGCTTTACTACTTTTCATTCCAGTCACAGCCTCTGGCATGCGGATCCAACCAATCATAACTCTTCTGCCATCCTTATCCAGATTGGTCTGCTGGGCGTAGAAGTCACCGCCGTAATCAATCAGCGAGTAGTTATCCTCCAGCTCCAGCCTGCCGGTTTCTGTATCAAAATCGGCAAGACAATAACCGGAAACAGCCTCATATTCTATCTTATCCCCACACCTGACAGGAGTCACCGGACAGCCTGTAAATATACGTTGTCCATCCACCTCAAACATATCCGGACACTCGATCACATATCCGTAATTCTTCATTCTGCACTGGGAAAGATAGCTCCAGTTTTCTCCGTCCTTGCTGGAATACAGAATTACTCTGCCGATTTCATGTTTGTATGTACTGCCAAGAATCATATAATAAACGCCATTTTCTTCCCATACTTTCGGATCTCTGGTATCCATGGAATCAGCAGTTTCATCATCTCTGATTACCGGAATGATCTGCTTTTTCCCATTCCAGTTATCGAAGTGAAAACCGTCTTCTGATATGATCATAACCTGGCTTTCCTCGTATTCTCCATCTGCCACATGGATATTTTCATCCTGTTCTTTCAGATAGCGATTTGCAGTATAATAGAGGTACATTTTCCCATCTTTCTCCACTGCACTTCCAGAAAAAACTCCGTTTCGGTCGTAATCCTTTGTTGGAAACAGGGCTATTTTCTCATGGCTCCAATGTACCAGATCATCGCTTACCGCATGTCCCCAATACATGGTTCCCCACATAGGTGCATAGGGAAAATGCTGATAAAAAAGATGATATCTGCCTTTAAAATATATAAATCCATTTGGATCATTGATCCAGTTTTCCGGTGCTTTTAAGTGTAAAAAATCCTGTCTCATGATATAATTTCTCCTGAAATTGTTTGAACTTTATGAGTTTATTTTGCACATTACGTGGAAAAATGTCAAGAGAAAAGGGACTATAACAGATGAATGTCACTTCATACGCAGCACGCATCTATTACAGTCCCTTATATATTCTCTTGTTACATTAATTTGAACCGCCTATTGCTTTTTCGATGTTTGAAGATCCAGCTTTCTTTGAAAACCTCCCCATAACACAAACAAATATTACATCTTCTTTATTACAATCTTTTTGCTTATGCCTCGTTTTACAAAAACCGTTTTGTAGCTCTTTGCCTTTTTCCTTGGGACGTAAACTTTCATCCTGAATGGAGTGCCTTTGAAGGCATTGGAGCCTACGTATTTGGCTTTCAGGCGGGAGGTGTAGATTCTCATTTCGTTTAACTTTTTGCAGCTATAAAAGCTTTGTTTTCCGATCGCTTTTACTGAACCGCCAATTTGTACGTAAGAGAGTTTCGTGCACTTATAAAAGGCATAGCTCTTAATCTGGATTACATTGTTTCCTATGATAGCCTTTTTCAGGTATTTATTGCTCTTGAATGCTTTGGAGGCTATTGAGGTTACTTTGTAATTCGCGCCCTTTAGGTTTACGCTGTCTGGAATTGTGACAGTGCTTACTTTTTTCTTTATCGGTTTTATATATTCTACCGTGTCGGTGGCGGTAACTTTATAATATCCGTTTGTCGCCGGATGTTTCACTGTTGTGCCCACTTTATATCCAGTCGGCGCAGGTGTGTTCGCCGATGTCGCCGCTGGCACCGGTGTATTTGTCGGCGTTGCTGTTGGCACCGGCGTATTCGTTGGCATTGGCACTGGCGTGTTCGTCGGTGTTGCCGTTGGCACCGGTGTGTTCATTGGCACTGGTGTGTTTGTCGGTACCGGTGTGTTCGTTGGCGTTGCCGTTGGCACTGGCGTGTTCGTTGGTACTGGTGTGTTTGTCGGCACTGGTGTGTTCGTCGGCGTTGCCGTTGGCACCGGTGTGTTCGTTGGTACTGGTGTGTTTGTCGGCACTGGCGTGTTTGTTGGCGTTGCCGTTGGCACCGGCGTATTCGTTGGTACTGGTGTGTTTGTTGGTACCGGTGTGTTCGTTGGCACTGGCGTGTTCGTTGGTACTGGTGTGTTTGTCGGTGTTGCCGTTGGCACCGGCGTATTCGTTGGTGTTGCCGTTGGCACCGGCGTATTCGTTGGCGTTGCTGTTGGCACCAGCGTATTCGTTGGCGTCGCCGTTGGCACCGGTGTGTTTGTCGGCGTCGCCGTCGCCGTTGGCACTGGCGTATTCGTTGGCGTTGCCGTCGGCACCGGCGTATTCGTAGGCGTTACCGTTGGCACCAGCGTATTCGTCGGTGTCGCCGTTGGCACTGGCGTATTCGTCGGTGTTGCCGTTGGCACCGGCGTATTCGTTGGCGTTGCCGTTGGCACCGGTGTGTTCGTTGGCGTTGCCGTTGGCACCGGCGTGTTTGTCGGCGTTGCCGTTGGCACCGGCGTATTCGTCGGTAAAACAACCAACTTCGGAATTTCTTCTTCGCGCTTGCTCTGGCACACCGTACAGGTATATGTCTTAATTCCTATACTTGAAGTGGTAGCCTCTTTCGTTATAACTCCGGCATCCCAGGTATGCGTATGCTCAGTTTCCCCGGAACCACCTTACGTTTCATCGTAAAAAACAACTGTAACCGTATATGTTATCTTCGTTACACCATCTGGTGCTGTCAGAACATACTGTACCGGATTTGTAAAATCATGAGATCTTCCACTGGTAAACTCATCTGCTACCGCTGTTCCTGTACCAGAACCATAATCAATATTCGGTGCCAGCCTGGTAACATCAGTTCCTTTTGGCAACCGCAGCGTAATCTTACGGTTCTCATTATCAATTTCCCCAACAACATCCTCTTTTAATTGGGAATTAAACGCCTTGTTAAGTACAAAACTATAAAATCTTGCCTCATTAGAAGCCGTCACTATAATTTTTATTGTGACTGGCAAAACTGCCTTTGTTCCTGTATCCACAATTTTATACTGTGACTCATAAATTCCCACTGGTGCAGTGACAGTTCCGGAAAAAGTAAAGTATTTGCTTCCATAAGAGCCTCCGCCAGGAACCGCAAAAACAGTTAAACCAGCTGGTAAATTCTCAGAAACAACCTGAGTTTCATACTTACCACTTCCACCTGTAACAAAGCCTGAATATATCCACTGCTCTTTTCCAGTTCCTGTAATCGCGTACAGCTCAGTATCTGTAATCGCCAATGGTTCTGTTACGCTCATTGTTCCAAGCACAGCGATCACGGCACCATATTCTCCTGGCAGCTTATCAGTCGCATAAGCAATAAGATCTTTTCCATTATCTGATGACTCTGTTATTCTGCCATTATCAATCACTGCCGATGAACCGCTTCCACTTCCAAGCGCCAAATGTATTCCATAAGTATTCAGATCAGCCCTTGTAATAACCGGCGATACTTTTCCATTGCTATATGTAATCTGAAGCTTCACTCCGGTCAGATCGAGTTTATCTCCAGCTACATAATTCAGTTTCTCAGGAGCTGCAAGCATAGTCAAAGCCGCTGGTGCATTCGCTGCAACCGTAATCGCCCACGGTATTTTTGCTCCAAAGTAATCAAAAGTAACCTGAGTATCCGAGGTTTTCAGTGCACCTGTTTTGTCATAGGTAAATCCACTGTAAATATAAGCTGCACGACCACCAATCGTCGCATACATACTGGCTCTGGATGGATTGAATACATCTCCTTCCACATAAGATTTCTTCGGCTGTCCTGATATTACAATGCTGCTGATATCACTGGTTTTTGGCGCAACAACTTCCATTGAATAAGCAACCTGTTTGCCCTTATATTCTACATAAACATGAGTAGTTCCTTCAGCAGAACTGTCAAAGCCGCTTATCATATCGGCTGTAATCTCAGAATAAGTTGTACCATTTATCAAAAGCCTGCCCCAATACCACGGTTTTTCTCCCACGTAACAGGAAGTCCAGTTGTTTTTTACCTCCAATGAAGTAATCTCCGGATTCTTCACCCGCTCTGGCAAACCATCCTCTGAAATCTTCCAGTCAGTTCCAAACTCCCAGCCCACGTAAGATTTGGAATCTTTCATCTGTGCCTCTGTGAGAAGTCCACCTGTTCCAATGGAAGCATCAGTTCCGCCGACAAGATTCCCCTCTCCACTCTTTCCATAACAGTTCAGCACATGTCCGCTTAAACCGTAAGAAGAGCTGAGTACATTATCAGCAGCAGTTCCACACATCTGTCCTACACGGTTGTTTGCTGCAGTTACTGTGATTTTTCCTGCATGGAGGCATTCTTTGAGCACACCGCCCATGCCCCCAAACTTCTGGATTTCTCCCGCAATTCCGCCCACATAGACCGGATATTCGTTTCCGTTTGTCTGGGTAACACGAATCGTACCGGTGCTGACACACTTGCTTATAGTACCAATGTTCAGACCTGCAATTCCACCTACCCAGCTTTTCATAGGAGCCATTGTCAAATTAACATTCAGCTTTGATGTGCAGCCAAAAATACTTCCGGCAAGTGCATTTTCACCTGCAATTCCGCCAAATTCCGGATATACAACAGCTCCGTTTCCGCCCATATATCCGCTGATTGTTCCTGTCACCATACAGTCTTCAATATTTCCTTCATTGTACTGTGTGATGACTCCCTGCACGTTCTGCATATCATCATCAAAATCTGCAGCTACGCGCAGATTCCTGATTTTCCCCTGATTCATGGCTATCAGAGGCTTCTTCAGTCCATAGATCGTATGTCCATTTCCATCCAGCGTTCCACCAAAATAAGAGATGGTAAAATTAATTCTTCCCTGTGTCTGAATATCTGAGGTCAGCTGATAATATGCACCCTGATTTTCCTCGATCAAATTCAGATCATCCAGAGAATCGATCTGATAAGGACTGCTGCTTGTACCATTTCCGCCAGCCGGTTTCACAGATGAAGTCCGGCTTCCTATTACACGATAAACAATTCCGCTTTCCCCATCAGATGGGACTGTAAATTTTCCATCCTTCAGTTTCACAAGGATCGCGGAAGCTGCCGGAATGGAATATTTTGAGCCACTGTCTCCGGAAAATATCGGAAATGCAGATGCCTTTTTTGCCGCTATCCGATCGCCTGGAAAACTGTATACACCAGAAGCTTCTCCTGCTGCCACAGCTGTATAAAAATCTGAAAGAAGTGTTTTAAACGGAATTCCTGTTACCTTCTCCAGATAAGCTTCACAGGTAAGGGAGGAAGCATCTACTGTATAAAATCTCGGCAACACAGCCATAGGCTCATAGCTTCCTGCCATACGGTCAATTACGTATCTGACAAACAGGTATGGCATTCCATAGTCCTGGGCAATATCATCGCGATAACTCTTATACATCAAGGAAGAGCCGTTACGAATAGCGGTACTTCCTGCAATTCCGTTCATCCAGCCATTTGTGTCCGTACCGCCCCACAGATAATCCATGACCGTTACTGCAAGACCTTCGTTTATCCACATATATTTCTCGGAGGCATTGAATTTTGTTTTCAGCCAGAATACTGCGTGCTGTCCCTCGTGAACCAGCAGACCGTTTCTTCTGGTCATTTCACCGGAAACATAGGATGCTGCCGCCGGAGTGTTGATATGGATTGCTGTAATTCCCTCATCATACTGAAACTGACCACTTGCGCCGCTTAAGGTTTCCAGCACAATAGAGAGTTTGCCGGATCCATCTTCCCAGGGAAGATCGCCTCCTGCCAGTGTTTTCAGGATTTGATAGGGCTGTCTGTCATAAATGCTCGCCATGTCTGATGCTATGAGAGATGTTTTTCCAGCGGCATCATAATCCGCTTTCATATTTTTGTCCATCCAGATATAGCAATGTTCACCAATCCCAATACATATATAGGTCTTGCCGCTGCCATTGCTTCTGTAAATATATTTCTCTTCTCCTATTGCATAAGTGGTAGTCGCTGCCTGGACGGATATACCATCGTCAGTCTCATCTGCTGATGTAATGGACGAAATAGCGCTTTTTTCCTTCAACGCAGTGACTGAGCTGGTGCTCCCTGCATTCAGCCCGGCCAGGCTTTGAGCTGCGGGAAGCTCACTTCCACTTGAAACTGACGCAGTACTTCCACTGTCATCAAAGATCAGTGTGCCTGCGCTCCTCGAATCAGATGTATCTGTATTAATAATCACTGCATACTCCCCAGTAAGTATTTCCCCGGCTTTTCCCTCTGTCACTGCAGCAAAAACATTTACACTTCCAAATATTCCCAGAAACAGAAGACAGATTCCCACCCACAGACCAATGGATTTTCTTTTTTTCATACACTCCTCCTGTAAAAAATTTCCTTTCCTACAGTTTACCATTTTTACATTCTGTACACTATGTTTTTTTCTGCACTTTTCTGGTTAATTTCAACAAAAAATGGGGCGAATGTATCGTTTCCGCTGATACATTGCCCCATTTATTTTCTTATTAAATTACTCTTCCTCAAACTCCAGATCCTTACGGCTCATCTCCTCAATCAGCTCTCTCTTCACCTCAAAAAGCTTCGGAGAAAGATCCACATAAACCTTCTGTGGGTTGGAGAATCGTCTGGACTCGTCCCAGAGAGTGCTCTGTTCTTTCTGGCAGATTGCGCGAAGTTCCATTACTGAAGGAGACGTATAAACGCGTTTTCCCTCCTTAATAACCGGAACCAGAAGCTCACGAACCTCGTAAGTACCGCCCAGAATCTTAGTTTTTTTCCAGGTGTCAACCGGGTCAAATACTACCATAGTTTCATCTGGGTTCAGTTTCTCGTCAGCAAGACAGATCAAATCAGCTTTAATCTTGCCTGTGGACTTGCTGTAAATACGATATACTGTCTTATTTCCAGGGTTTGTTACCTTAGCTGTGTTCTCAGAAAGCTTGATCTTCGGAACAAATTCACCTGTCTCAGGATTTTTCACTGCTGCCAGCTTGTATACACCGCCAAATGCCGGATTATCATTGGAAGTGATCAGACGTGTTCCAACGCCCCAGGAATTAATCTTGGCATCCTGGGCTTTCAAGCTCTCAATCAGATATTCATCAAGGTCACTGGATGCGGAAATGGTCGCATCATCAAAACCAGCTGCCGATAACATTTTATATGCCTCTTTGGAAAGGTAAGCAAGGTCACCGCTGTCGATACGGATACCATATTTTTTCAGCTGGATTCCCTCCTCCCGCATTTCCTCAAATACACGGATTGCATTGGGAACACCGGATTTCAGCACGTCGTAAGTGTCTACCAGAAGAATACATGCATCCGGATACATTCTTGCGTAGGTCTTGAATGCAGTGTACTCATCCGGGAAGCTCATGATCCAGGAATGTGCATGGGTTCCAAGCACTGGCACGTCAAACATCTGACCAGTAAGCACACAGGATGTTCCGACACAACCACCGATCACAGCTGCACGGGCTCCAAAAATACCAGCATCCGGTCCCTGGGCACGGCGAAGACCGAACTCCATGATTCCGTCACCTTTCGCCGCATAGCAGACACGTGCTGCCTTAGTAGCGATCAGGCTCTGATGGTTCATAATGTTCAAAATCGCAGTTTCCACCAGCTGAGCTTCCATAATCGGTGCTACCACTTTCACCATTGGCTCTCTTGGGAAAATAACAGTGCCTTCCGGGATGGCATAAATATCGCCGGTAAAATGGAAGGAGCGAAGATATTCCAGAAAATCCTCCTCAAAAATGGAAAGACCGCGAAGATATTCGATATCTGCGTCTGTAAATCTCAGATTCTCAATATATTCAATTACCTGCTCCAGTCCTGCACAGATAGCAAAACCGCCTCCGCATGGGTTATCACGGTAAAACATGTCGAATACGACAGTCTGGTCAGTTGGGTTCTTAAAATACCCCTGCATCATGGTAAGTTCATAGAGATCCGTGAGCAGAGTCAGGTTATTTGCTCTCATGTTTATTCTCCTTATTAATGAGGCCAGTCTGAGAACCAATTACCTGAATAATTTTAAACAGGCTCCAGACAGGCTGTTTAATTATAAAAATTTTATACGGTAACCATAGACTCACAGGAACAAAGCGAAGTAATTTCTTATAAAGTAAAAAAGTTTCTGGCACTACTACCTTAGAGTGTGTCGAAAAAAACTCCAAAAGCTTCCCGCCAGCGACCTATGCGATTCCGTATATTTTGCTTGATTATAACACATTCATCTCAAAATGCACAGGAAAAAGAAAAGCGAAATCTTAATTTTTCCCCGAAAAATCAAGGCTTCACAGAAATTGAATAAATTTTTAAAAAAATTTGAAAAAAGGGGTTGACTTTTATATATGCATTGATATATAATACAACATGTCGCAAGCGAGAAACGACTTGCTAAGACACATAGGGCTATCGCCAAATGGTAAGGCAACGGACTCTGACTCCGTCATTTCAAGGTTCGAATCCTTGTAGCCCTGCTAAGTGGAGCACCTCAGATGAGGTGCTTTTTTCGTATTATGAAAGTCCCGGAAGGCGTGTAGTTACTGGCTTTGCGGGACTTTTAAAATTTTTTCTGAAACGCTTTTTCGTGGCTCTGAAAGGCGATTTTTTCCTTATTTGGCTTACTGATTTTTACTACATTTTCGGTGGTTTTCAGATGTGATAGGTCAATTTGGGAGCGATTATAGGTCAATTTAAAATGACGTTGCTGCCAAAAGGTGCTGAAAACAGGAAAAATGAAGAAAATCGGCTAAAAATCGACAAAATTCTACTTTTTCTACCTTTTGCACAAAAAATTATGTTTACTTTTGTGATATTTTCGCCTCATAATCAAGACAGTTTCCACGCTTCAAGTGCACAAATCCATTTTAGTACTCCCACCGCTTATTCTTCTGTCCGAAAGCGAACCTTAATTGACTTACTTGGTCAGTTATATTTCGGCGTTTGCCTCACAGCCCTCGGATAATGTTCAAATAATCCTGTCTCTGGTCTACGACAGCATATATAATAACTTCCTTTCGGGCTTCATTAACTTTATAAAATACAAGGTCTTTTTCAAGAATCAATACCTTATAGCCCTGACGCTTTAATACCAGGTATCTTGGATCAATTCCAAGATCTGGATTTTCTCCCAGCTGTCGTATACGATCTTCTATTTCGTCTAACTTTTTCAATGCCACATCATTGCCGAAATTTTGTGCAATATATAATACAATCTTTCGCAGACCAGCATCTGCGGTATCAGTACGAACAATATTGTATTTCAAACTCAGCCCTCCTGCAGCATAGCACGTAAATCATCAAATGTTTCACTGATTGGCGCAACGCGACCATTCTTTACATCATCTTCTGCTTCAGTAAGGATTTCAAGCAATTCTATTCTTGATTTCATGTTCTTGTACTCTTCATAGGACAGAGACACTGTATCGCCTCTTCCATTTACAGTTATGATAACAGCTTCTTTTCCCTCACGGCACTGCTTTGAGATTTCATTATAATGATTTCTTAAATCCGCTGATGGTCTGATAGTTTCCTGCATAGCAAACATAATACGCACCTCCTGTTGTTATATATGAAAATTATATCATTTAATGTCTATACTTTCAACTTCTTAGTCAATTCCATTCATAAATTTTAGAATTCTTCATTTGTTCTAGCACCCCAAAAGGGGATGTCGATTAATACCTCATTTCGACATCCCCAGTAGTAATTGAACATAGAATTTTCTCTTCTTCTCTTACATCACAACTTTTTTGTCTCCACGGAAATCAGCCTTAGACACTTCTATAACTTTTTCTATAACATGGCTTCCGTAACATTTCTTATACTGCCCTTTTACTTTATTTTCTGCTCCCTTGTCTGAGTAAGCCCACACATCCTCTTCAAAGTCGTAAGCTGCGTTTATAGGGTAATATGGTGGTATTCGATTGATCTTTACTCGAAAATATTTTTTGTTCTCTTCTCCATCACTTTTAGCTCATTTCCTATACTCCCAATCAACCCACGCATAGTCCAGATAGCGTTCAGCCTCTTTTATCATTCTCTAGCGCCTTTGCCCTGTACCGCTGATCCGCTGATATACAGGTGCTTTCCTTTCTCTTAGCTGTATCTTATAAATACAATAGAGTTGCCGTACCTCCTGCATTACCGTAGGTTTTCCCACGTTTCATCACTTTCTGTTTGCATTTACCTTAATTTAATCTTTCTTTGTACCGCCGAGAACATTACCGATTGTATCTGCAACCTTACCCAGCAGCTCAAATAACAGCTCCCATGAAAAATCCATTGGCATAGCTCCTTTCTCTGATATATTTGAACGTGAAAAAAGGGGATGTGAAAAAACTCGATTGAGTTTTTTCACATCCCCAAAAAATGTTCGAAAATTACCCCTGGTATATCAGAAGTTCCTGTACTGCTTCTTTTCGAAGTTTCTCCTCTTCTACTGTCCTCTGTTTTCTTTCTTTATCCATGTAGCAAACTTCATATACAACTGGATTAAAAGATGTGACTTTCATATAAGCAGTGAGTGATAACGGAATAGATGCTACATCTTCTTCCAGATAATGGTCTCCAAGCTCACGGAGAATATCTGCGATTTTATCAATGTCTTCTGTATTTCCAACTTCTACCGTAAACGGTTCACGGTCATACAGTTCTTCATCGTTTTCAATATATTCCATTCCCGGGACACAGGAGATGTCTATTGACTCAATATTCTGCAGGAGTAAAAATGAACCGTTATGATATACTACTTTAAATCCAAAGCAGCACGGATCCTTTGGCTCAAGGGAAATTTCAAATTCATAATCATCCCCGTCGTAAACAACATCCACAAACGGGATCATAAAATTGTATACACGATCATACAGATATATCCGACTGCATATCTTCCACTGCGTTCTGTCAGTACCATCTTGCTTCGTTCAAGTTTAAATCCATTTTTGCCTTTCGTATATGTGCAGGTAATACCTGTTCCTTCATCGTCAGCACTTGAAAAATACAATTTCTTTCCATAAGAAAATCTGTAGATGAGATATCTTGACGATTTCGCAACCTGTTTGTAACGTCCGGAAACTTTTTGATACAATACCGTATTAAGTGTATTGTCATTATGCTTTTCCATATAGGTTCTGCCATTTGATTTGAACGTCCGCGATGATGCCTGCACCGTTGTCGTCCTGACATTGGTTATCGCAAAACATCCCAGAACCATAAACAATAACAACAGACATAGTTTCAAATGCTTCCTCTTTGTGTTTTTCATTTTCTTTTTTCTTTTTCGTATTCTTTCAGTTCTTTCAGAGCCTTCTCACCCTGTGGGTAAAGAATGATGATATTAAAGATCGTCATCAGTCCGATTCCAACATCACCAAGATCCCACACAAATGTATATGCTGCAAGGCCGCCGATGAACAGCATCACAAGCGCCAGTACTTTGTATGCAGTCTGTGAAGCCCAGTTATCTCCGAAAAGATATGCAACATTGCATCTCGCATAAAAAAGGATGCCCAGAAACGTCGAAAAACTGAATAAAAACAGCGTCGCCGCAATAAAGATCACACCAAAACGGCCAAGATGATGTTCCATTGCTGTCTGCAGAAGATCCATTCCGGAAAGTCCTGTAACTTTTTCTTCCGGCGCAAGCAGCATGATAAATGCTGTACAGCTGCAGATCACAATCGTATCCACAAATACCCCGAGCGCCTGTACCAATCCGGCTTTGACCGGCTGGTCACATTCTGCCGCTGCTGCCGCACACGGAGCAGATCCGGAACCTGCTTCATTCGAAAACAGTCCACGTTTGATTCCATTCATTAGGACTGCGCCAAAACCGCCGGCTGCTGCCTGTCGGAATCCAAATGCTTCCTCAAAAATTCTTGCAAAAACACCCGGCAAACTTCCAAGATTCATCACAATGATCAGAATCGTGATTGCAAAATAGCATACCGCCATGACCGGCACTACCATATCCAGGATCTTAACTGTCGCATCTTTACGAAGCACTATCACAGCAGCCACAGCAACAAGTACTACCGTCATATAGATCGGCGGAATGGAAAATGCATTTTTAAATGAAGAAACAACAGAATTGCTGATCACTTGACTGATACCGCACCAGCAGATCAGACCGGAGATTGCAAACAACACAGAAATCACCACTTTGTTTCTCTTTTTCTTCTGTTTTTCTTCTACATATGCATGAATATAATACGCCGGACCGCCGCGGTAACCTCCGTACAGCGGATCTTTTTCTTTATAAAGCTGTGCCAGTGTCGCTTCTATAAAAGCTGTTGATGAACCGATAATTGCCGTCACCCACATCCAGAAAACCGCACCGGCGCCGCCTGCCGAAATTGCCGCAACAACACCGACCAGATTTCCCATACCGACACGGGTTGCCGTCGAAACGATCAGTGTCTGAAATGAAGACAGACTGTTTTTTTCTTGTTTCTTCTCAACCAGTGCCTGCACCATATCCGGGAACAGGCGAATCGGCAGAAAACGCGTCCGAACCGTAAAATAAATTCCTGTAGGAATCAGTAATATAATCAGAAGCGAAATCCCCAGAGTGCTGCCGCCCGGCAGTGGAATCTGCACCAGATCTCCCCACAGAAAACTATATACTTTCTCAATCAGAGTAACTATCATACTTTAAACCCTCTTCCATACTCACAACATCCGGGATACATGCTGCTCACGTCATCTACAACAGCCTGATTCCCGGACAGATACCATAATAGTATAGCCCATATTAACCTTTAAACGCAAGTACTTTTAGGGTTTAAAGTCAAAAACTTTAAATAATTAAATCTTTCACCTTACCAAAACTGTTCACATATATCCAGTGTAAACTTTCTTGCTTCCTCTACCGCCATATTCATATCCGCCGGCGAAACTCTTCCTTTTAATAAAATCACATCATCTTATTTGTCGTTGAAAATAAATAGTTTATTTACTGGCAATCAAGCTTTCAACTATGTTTGAAGCCTACAGCATCGTTTAACATGGAATTTCATCAAGTATTGTTTGCATTATCTAAATACCATTGGTTCACTGGTAACATTCCGCGAGGTGTTTTTTGTGAACAAAGTTCACAGAAAACCCGAGAGTTGCGGCGCGGGGACTTATTTCACATCCCCTTTTTTCGTATTACTACATCTTTTAAATTTCCAGCAGTTCTTCACTTTTACAGCCGATTTCTCTTGCCAGACTTAACACATCAATCGCCCTTGTATGGTTGATATCCCTCTGACGCTGTTCAAAAAGCTGGATCTGACGAAGTGCCACACCACTCCTCTTTGCCAGCTCGCTCTGGGACAGACCGGATAACATCCGAAGCCGCTTCAAATTGGTTTCCACATAGTACTGATCCCATTTTTCATTTATGGTTTCTACAAATCTGGAAATATCCATTTCGTGATAAACTGGATACATGTTTAAAATCTCTTCGATTGAGACCGCATGATAGATTTTTATGAAGCTTCGCCCTGTGTACCATTGATAATAGGCCAGTGCCCAACCACACCAGTACTCCGGAGATTTATCCAGATACATTTCATCTTCCAGTTCTGGAATCAACAGACCTGATTTCCGAATTACTTCTTTTACCAGTTCACACCCGGTCTTTCCTGCCACATAAGTCGGATTTCCTGTCTGAAACTGCATTGACACATCCGATACCAGAAACATCTCATAAAACTGATTCGGAGAAAACTCATACGTATTTACCGCATAATCCATCATATCTCCAAGTATTTTTTGTGCATTATTCAAATAATCTTCAGAATAAGCGTGGATCATCATTTTCCATTTCCTCTCGCATAATATCCAATATAAACAGTTCGTTTAAATCTGCTTTCTGTCGTTTACTCATTCGATATTCTTTTCTGGTGGCACGCTCCCGCTCTATTTTCTTTATATAGTACGCCTGCATGTCAACCAGTTCACTTTTTACATATTGGATTTTTTCAAATGCCTGCGGACTTTTCAAGACAATCTGCTCACCAAGTTTCCCAAGCTGCATAGCTTCCGAAAGCTTCTGTAACGAGATTACCCCTGCCACAAAATCCTGTGCAAACGAAAAATAAGAATCATCCGCCCGATATCCTATGATCACATCATATTCTGAAATATCCAGCAAAAAATGTTCTTTCAGATATCTTTTCCCCTCTTCTGCAATGCTTCCATTCTGCCAGTATGTCCTATTGGCAGCCAATAATGCAAGCCAATTTAAAATATTATACTTGCCATTATTCAGATTCAGCACCCGAAGCCCTTCCAAATCCAGCTTATATTGATTGACATATCCATTTGTCTGTTTTGCACATGCCCATTCTCTCGCCAGTTCTATTTCCTCGGTACAGTAAAATCCTCTTCCGTAATCATTATTTCTTGCACCTTTTCCATATTCCGGTTTTTCCAGAATGATCTGTGAGCCATGGTATAACGTTCTTTCCATCTCATCACCCCTTTTACTTTATTGTATCTCTTGTGCGATATAGTTTCAAGTATTTTCTTTACCGTTATTTTGACTTTTAGGGTCTACCCACGCCATTCACCCTCACGTCCAGTTTTATCTTCCACCTGGATAGAAGCCTTGTTATTTTCCGGAAGTTTTCTGACTTCTGACAGTAATTTTTCATCCTGCCAGTCGCTCCGTCCCTGTTCTTCCAGTTCCATGTCATACAATTTTCTTATCATGCTGTCCATAATGTTCCGAACCTGCTCTGGTTCCAATTCTCCCTTCTATGAGCATATCTAAATATTTACACCTTGTTACAGATTTGAAGATATAAAAAAAGAGACCAGAATTCAAATTTCCAGTCTCTTCCATTCTTCTATAATCACTCAAAAAACTACGAACATTTTGTTTTAACAAATGCAATAATGTCGTCATTTTTCTTCATGTGCTTTCTCGACTCCAGCCGCCTCTGTGGATACAAGAGAGTGCAGCCGATGCTTTGAATACGGATTGCAAAATCAAGCCATTTATTGTTCATTTTTACGCCTCTCAATAGCTGTAATTCTTTACCTGGAACAGGTTACTTCTCCATCCTCTTTGCTATAGTCAAACTTCCCATCATTTTTCTCTTCCAAAGCTTTTATCATATGGTAGGTATATTCATTATACGGCGTAGGAATCCCAAGTTCCCGCCCCATGCGGACCAACGCGCCTGAGAACATATCAATCTCCGTATGGCGTCCCGCATCCAGATCCTGCAATGTGGAATATCTGGCTGATGGGGGAACGGCACTTCCATGTCCAGAGGATGCAGCAGCCTTACTTATATCGATTCCTTTTGCAGAAGCAATGGCTTCCAGTTCTCTTCTAAGTCCGTCGCTGATTGCTTTCATATGAACGCTGTCCTGGTAACAGCCAACTCCTGCCCCTAGAATTGCCTGGGGCAGATTATTGCATACATTCAGCCGGAATTTGCTCCACATTTCTTCCCTGATATATTCTGTAGAGCGATAATGCAGTCCGGTATCTGCAAAAAGAGCCTCAATGGCCTGCACACGTTCACTGTCATAGGGTGCGCAAGGCTCTCCGAAAATAATGCCAATGGTGGTTTCCGGGTTAAAACAATATCCATTTTCCTCTTTATGGGAAGCAACTTTTATTACCGAATAGATCACATGGGAAGCTCCAATTTCATCGGAAATCAATTTCTCACTGTCCACGCCGTTCATAAGACTCATGACCGTGGTATTCTCTCCTGTAACCTGGCGGATGCTGTCCATTGCACCTGGCAGCGCTCCATATTTCAAAGATACGATCAGCAGGTCTATCCCTTTTGCTTCCTGGGGTGTCCATACTTCCGGATGATAAACCTCATCATTGATCGTGCAGCCTTTTTTCAATTTCTCCGCACGCTTACCCTCTGCAAGAACTCCCAGCCGGATATCCTTCCGCCTGGAAAGCCCCCATATCACATAAGACCCAACCGCACCTGCGCCAAGAACTGCAACTGTTTTTATCTTCATTGTCTTAACCTCCCATGTATATTTTCCCTTCTAGACAGATATTACTATTTTATCATTATCTGATAAAAACTCCATACAAAAATTCTTGCTTTTTTCTACTTGACTCCACAATCCAGGCGGTCTATTCTTTAAATAGACATAAGATTGAGAATCTTTTCGCAACATATTTTACCATTTATTTTTTGGGGGATTTTTTCATATGAAGGTTGTCATCGCAATTGATTCTTTAAAGGGAAGCTTAAGCTCAATAGAAGCCGGAATGGCCATCAGGGAAGGAGTTCTTCGGGCAAAGCCGGATGCAGAAGTCATCGTAAAACCTCTCGCAGACGGCGGAGAGGGCACTACGGACGCCTTGATCGAAGGCATGAACGGAGAGCGGATCGATCTGACCGTCACCGGACCCATGCACACTCCGGTCAAGGCTCATTATGGATATCTGAAAGACAGCAATACCGCTGTCATGGAAATGGCTTCCGCTGCCGGAATCACACTGGTTCCAGATGATGCAAAGGATCCTCTTCTTGCTACCAGCTACGGTGTGGGCGAAATGATAAACCATGCCCTCCAAAAGGGTTGCCGCAATTTTATCATTGGAATCGGCGGAAGCGCCACCAACGACGGCGGCATCGGTATGTTAAAAGCTCTTGGCGTACGTTTTTTGGATGAAAATGATGTGGATGCAGGCGAAGGCGGACAGGCACTGGCGAAGGTTTCCAGAATCGACATTTCCGGCCTGAATCCGCTTTTAAGAGAAGCTCATATTCAGGTGGCATGCGATGTGAATAACCCTCTTTGCGGGGAAATTGGTTCCACATATGTTTACGGTCCGCAAAAAGGTGTGACAGAAAATCAGAAAAAGCAATTAGATGAAGATATGGCACATTTTGCGCAAATCACTTCCCAAGCTCTGGGAACGGATTACTGCAATACCCCTGGTGCCGGTGCTGCCGGAGGGCTTGGCTTCGCCTTTCTCTCCTACCTGGGGGCGACGCTGACGCCTGGGATCGAACTGATTCTGAATGCTGTAGGACTGAAGCAGGAACTTTCTGATGCGGACGTGGTAGTCACCGGTGAAGGCCGCCTGGATTTTCAGACAGCCATGGGAAAAGCCCCTGTAGGCGTGGCAAAGCTGGCAAAAAAGCACCATGCAAAGGTTATCGCATTTGCCGGAAGTGTCACAAAGGAAGCTGCCGCCTGCAATAAAGAGGGAATTGATGCTTTTTTTCCAATTTTACGAAATGTCTGCACACTTGCGGAGGCTATGGATCCTGCCACTGCAAAAAACAATATGACTGCCACTGCCGAGCAGGTCTTCCGGCTGCTTTAAGCGATATAATGGTTTAATTCTGGCTGTAAACCGAATTAAACCATTATATCGCCTTTCTCCATTTATCCTATTAAAACTTTCTTCCCCTCAAACGCAAACCCATAATGCCTGATCCGCTCCTGTGTAATCCCCAGTGCCAGAAGCTCTGCATCGTATTTTTTCTCTATTATCTGATCGAGTGCAGATTCCACAGTATCTTCAAGTGTTTTTTCCGAATCTGGCTCACGCACCTTAAATTCCAAAATAATTGCATTATCCCGCTTGCTCTTGGGAAGCAGCATTACATCATATCTTCCAAAACCACTTTCTCTGTTAGAACGAACAGCATAACGATCTCTGATTTCTATCAGAAGCCCCAGCACAAATCCATGGTAAAAACGTTCCGGTTGTGTTCTCTCAGAGACATATTTTCCAACATCAAAGCTGCTGAACGTTGCAAGTGCAACATCATTCATATACAGATTCATAGCCTTAACATTTCCCTCAAGTAAGGCTCTGATAAATTCATTATAATTTGATGCTACCGGAGCAAACCATCCTTTAAACATATTAGAAAACATGCTTACCGTTTCCAGATTTGTTATATCCAGATGATACCATGGCTCCAGCGTCATTCCCCGATATTCCACGTCCTCCACTTTCAAATACCCACTTGCCACAAGCAGACTCCATATTGCACTTTCATCCTGCTCTAACTGGCTGAATACACCCTGCTCATCAAAGCTGACAGTAATCAGTTCTCCATTTAAAAGCCTTTCCATCTGCTTTTTCATGTCAGCCGAAGCCGTCTGGATTAATTTGCTGATAAGTGCATTAGAACTTGTTGCCGCCCAATATGGCTTTAGTTTCTTTTCCTTCAGATAATTCGTAATTGACCAGGGATTGTAAATATCCCGCCTCTGACCAAAAATAAATCCATCATACCACTGTTTTACTATCTGTTTTTTCTCAGACATTCCAAACGCATCTAAGGCTGAAAAGACCTCTTCTTCTGTAAAACCGAAGCAATCTGCATACTGCTCTGATGTAGTCGTAATCACCGCAAGATTATTTAAGTCCGAAAATACGGATTCTTTTGACACACGGGTAATCCCAGTCATCACCGCTCTTTCCAGATAAGGATTTGTTTTAAAGGCTGCATTAAAAAGCCCCCTCATAAATCCAATAAATTCATCCCAATATCCATGTATATACGCTTCCTGCATGGGCGTATCATATTCATCCAGAAAAATCAAAACCTTTTTTCCATATAATAATTTTAAGTATTTGGAGAGATTTTTCAGCGCATCCTGTGCTGTCACATCATTCATTTCTTCCGTGACAGACAATATATTCTGCTTCTCGCTTTCAGAAAAGCACTCCTGCTGTTCCAAATAGCGATGCTGTCTATACACATCCACAATAATATTTTTAATCTTCTGAACCGCATCCTCATAATTATTCTGCTTCACATCTGCAAAGCTAATAAAAATCACCGGATAGGTTCCCTGCAGCTCGCGATATTTCTCCTCTTCCCAAATGGAAAGTCCCTCAAAAAGGTCTCCTCTTTCTGCATACTGTCTTGAAAAAAAACAGTTCAACATACTCATATTCAGTGTTTTTCCAAATCTCCTCGGACGGGTAATAAGGGTAATATCATCTGCATTTTTCCACCACTGCCTGATGAAATCCGTTTTATCAATATAAAAATAGTGGTTTTCTCTTAAAGAAACATAATCCTGTTTTCCAATACTGATAACCTGTCCCATACCTCACCCTCGCTTTCAAATGCTACGTCTCAAATTAATTCTCGTGGAACCGCGAACTCCGCCTGCGGCTACGTTTGCGTAGCGTAATAATTTGATGCTACGCCTTAAATTATTACTTCATTATACACTATCATCTGAATGCTTTACAAGAACAAGACCACCGGTAGCCACAAAATATTGCCAACCGATGGTCTCCTCCATTTACTCTCTCCCGACCCGGGATGCCATCTTCTCCTTATACATCTCCTGATCCGCTTCCCCCTCTTCTACAAAAAGAATTTCGCAGGAATTATGAACCTGATTCAAAGTTTCCGGTTCATAATCTCCACTGTAACTGATACATACATCTTCTTTATCGAAAGCTGCTCTTAATTCATCAGCAATGTAATTATTTAAGTAAAAATCAGGAGCTTTCATAAATTCCTCCCTTTCTGACTCATATAAACTTTCTATTCATGAGCTTCACAGCAATGTATTCCTCGAATCATTACCTGCAGACAACATACATAAAATCGTTTTCTGTAATTTAGACCTACGAAAAAAAGAGCCGACAGATACAGCCAGCCCTTTTATCACAAGCATTAACAGCCTTTTATTATGTATGTACCGGGCAAGTAGCAGGCTCTAACGCTTCATTTCAAAATCCTGCCCTATATTGTGATGCATCTCGATTGTCTGCTGCATTTCCTGAGGGTCTGTCCATAACATATCCCCACTGACGGTATTTTTCATAGCACTGGCTGCATTTCCATATTCCAGCGCAGCCTGGCAGTTTCCATTCTCCTTTAATAATCCATACAGGAAACCGGAAATATAAGCGTCTCCGCTTCCGATTCTGTCTACAACCTCAATTTTCTCATAAGGCTTTTCTTCATAATAGCTGTCTGTTTTTTTCTCATAGATTACAGAACCAAAAGTATGGGACTTGGGACTGTGCACGATTCTCTGGGTTGCTGCAACTACAGCAATATCATATTCATCAGAAAAACTTTTCAGGATTTCTTTTATATCCCCTGTTTTTCCAAATGTGAGATTAGCTGTGGATTCTGAGCAGAAAAAGATATCTACAATGGGCAAAATCTTTGTAATGCAGTCTCTTGCCTCATCTCCGGTCCACAAATTCCCCCTGAAATTTACATCAAATGAGATCAATGCACCTTTTTCTTTGAATTTTTTCATCATTTCAATAGCATTTTCCCTTACCGGACCGCCAAGTCCCAAGGTAATTCCGCTGGTATGGAAGCATCTTGTATTTTCATACATTTCTTCTGGAAAATCTTCTAAAGATAATTTATTCACAGAAGAATACTTGCGGTCGTAAACCACCTGCGGTTTACGAGGATCTGCGCCATATTCGTAATAGTAAATTCCCAGTCTGGAATCTGCACTGTCATCTCCAGCCAGGTAATCCGTGTCAACACCGTTTCTTCTGATCTCCCTTTTCGCATAATTTCCAATGGCATGAGATGGAATCTTGGAGATAATACCTGTAGTAAGCCCCAGGTTGGCTGCGCCAACAGCTACATTTAATTCTGCCCCACCCAGCTGTTTCTCAAACCTGGTACCCTGGGTTAAACGTTCGTTTCCTTCTGGTGATAAACGAAGAAGCACTTCGCCTAATGCCAGCATATCAAATTTTTTTCCCATTTTATTATCCTCTTATATTCTTTACGATTTCTGCGGCTTCTCTGGTCAGCTTCTCAATTTCGTCAAACCTGCCTTCTGCGATCAGTTTGCCTTTTACCATCCAGCTTCCTCCACAGGCAAAAATACGATCGTATTCCAGATATTTCTTTACATTCTCCGGATTGATTCCGCCTGTTGGCATAAAACTTAAGGAAGTATACGGTGCTGCCATTGCCTTAATAAATGCCAGTCCACCAGCCTGCTCCGCCGGGAAAAATTTGATTACAGAAAGACCTCTGCGTACTGCCCGTGCAGCTTCAGATGGTGTAATGCAGCCTGGAAGCACCGGAATCTTTTTCTCAATACAGTAATCGACAATTTCCGGGTCAAAACCAGGGCTTACAATAAATTCAGCACCTGCCTGAACAGCACGGTCTACCTGCTCTACAGTGAGTACGGTTCCTGCACCCACTAGCATTTCTGGATGTGCCTCTTTCATGAGGTGGATAGCTTCACCTGCTGCTGCAGTTCTGAAAGTTACTTCTGCGCAGGCAAGTCCGCCATTACAAAGTGCATCTGCCAGCGACACTGCATCTTTCTCATTTTCAATTACTACAACCGGTACAATTCCCATTTTTTTAATTTTTTCCAATACTGTGTTCATACTTTCTCCTTTTTCACCACTTAATTACTACGAAAATCCTGTCTAACAATAGACATGAGCGTTTTTCGAACGCATCAAATTCATCATACCATTTTTTTATTTTTAACAGATAACCTCCATTTTTTAGCAGATATTTCTTTTTTATTATAAAATTCATCTGATGTGCTTATAATATATCTCACCATACTCTATTTGCAATATGTAATTACTACCAATTATTTCCTTCAATTTTAGGTTATTTTTCCATTTTGGCAGTTCTTTTTTGCAAGTTTCCTGCAACTATAGTCTTTTGCTTTGTGTGAAAACGTATGATGACAGTTGCAGATGAAGAAAAAAGTCTGCCGAAACGGCTGGCTATCTTTCAGCGAAGCACGAACTTTCTAAAAGAGATTTTACATATATTACCAAAAATCTCTTCTACAAGGAGGTGTAGATCCAGAGAAATTTATGGCTTACATTCGTACTCAGATTGTAGACGATAAAATGTATTATCTTCTCCTGGACGAAGTGCAAATGTTGGATTGTTTCGAATCCGTTCTAAACGGTTATCTCCGAAAAGACAATATGGATGAAAAACTGAAAAACACCTTCAGAACAGTAAAAAAATCCAAAATAACTTCCAGTACTATAAAGAAATATCTGGATTATTTTGAAGATTCTTTTCTAATTGAAGCAGCCGGTCGTTATAACATTAAGGGAAAAGCATATATCGAAACGCCGAAAAAATATTATTTTACAGATTTAGGACTCCGCAATGCAAGGATCAATTTCCGCCAGTTTGAACAGACTCATTCTATGGAAAATGTCATCTATAATGAGCTTCGCATGCGCGGTTACAATGTTGATGTGGGTATTATTCCCCCATTTTGCCGAATTCCTTCTGCTGTGGAAGCACAAAAGATCCTGCCCTGAAGATTTCTCCACAGGTGCAGGACCTTATCATTATTAAAACATTTTATTTGATCTTACGATATTTTCTCACTGTAAGTATCTCAATCACAACAAGAATAACTGCTGCCAACACATCGAGCATAATCAGGATCTTCTTCCAAAGAACCATAAAATATGCATTCTCCTCATTATATGCTCTGCTGTTTACCACTGTGTATAAAATGTTGTGGCAGGCTTTACGCATTGCATTCACAGAAGTAGCGCTCTGTGTATCCGTTACAGTTGCGTCTGGGGAATTCATTGGATTCAACATACTGTCCACACCGGAACGGATTGCTATATCCGCATCATAATAGCCATATCCAGCAAACATATCTGTAGAAACAAAGCCCTGGAAGCCCCACTCATCTCTAAGGACTGTGTTATTCAGCTCACTGCTTGCGCCGACCCACTTATCACCAATAAAACAATGTGCATCCATTACTGCACCTGTATGACCTTCTTTTACAGCAATCTCAAATGCCTTCAAATAAGTCTCTCGGATTGCCTGCTCTGTACTCCACAGGCAAAGCTGGTAAATTCGGTTTGTCTCCTGGTCATTCAGGGCAAAATGCTTCACATAACTGTATACGCCATACTCATCAGCACCTTTGATCTCATTTGCTGCCATAATTCCAGAAAGTACGCTGTCCTCTGAATAGTACTCAAAGTTTCTTCCGCCAAAAGCAGTTCTGTGAATATTCATTGCAGGTGCATACCATCCTGAAACATCCATCTCGTCTGCTTCTTTTCCTACGCTCTTACCCATTTCATAAGCAATATCCTTATTCCAGGTATTTGCAAGCATAACCTCTGTTGTAAATGCACTTCCGGTTGCTCCCGTATAGTTGTTGTAAATAGTTGCCGGACCATCATTGTCCGTTGTTGCTGCTTTATCAATGGAATCAATTGCAGTTGTCTGATAACCACCGCCTGCAATCAATGTGGTCATATCCTCAATAGAAAGCTCATCCAAAAGGCTGTCCCACATTTCGTCATCATAATCTTTTCCTCTGAGGGCACCAAGCTTAATTTTATTATCAGCGCCTGTAGTTGGCATTTCCTCTGAATTATCATTCATACTATCAATATCATAATTGGTGATATTCTGATAATTTGCTTTTCTATCCTCATCCATTGTGAAATCAATCGGAGCTGCTGTTGCCTCATCGTAATTCTCGAAGCCATTTTCTCTGCTCAGATAAACAACACCATCTCCTTCTGCAAAATCAAACTGATTTGTTGCAGTCTGCTGATCAGATTCTCTTGCATTGTCCTCATCATAAACGATGGTTTCAGGCACATTATACTCTACAGTATCCAGAATCGTATGTGCATCTGAACGAATACTCAGTTCATAGTCGCCTTCATCCAGAACATAGCAGCCTTCGTTCTTATAATCATAAGATGCCATATCTTCCTTGTTAATAGTAAACTCCAGAGTTTCTTTCTCACCAGAATTTAACACACCTGTTTTTCCAAAGTCAATCAGATTAGCAGCTGACTTTTCAATGCCGCCATTGGTATATGGCGGATTATAATAAACCTCTACTACATCTTTTCCTGCCACATCACCAGTATTCTCAACTTCGACAGTAAGCTTGATTCCCTCATCTGTTTCGCTTGAATCTACGATTTTCTGGGAAAAACTGGTGTAAGATAAACCATAGCCAAATGGATACTGAACTACTTTATCATAGTCAAAATCCATATTTCCAGCTTCCGCTTCTGCATATGCTGTTTCATAGAATTTATAGCCAACATAAATATTCTCAACATAGTTGACAAAGTTTACATCGTTCTGCTTTGTCTCACCGCTGAATGGATTGGCCTCTTCCCAGCCGAATTCATTCATATTTTCATAAGTGAAATCACCAAAATTGTTGAATGCAGGTGTTGCTGTCAGATCATATACATAAGTGTCAGCCAGTTTTCCAGAGGGATTTACTTCTCCATTAAGGATTTTTCCCAGTGCAGCGAAACCTGTTTCTCCAGCGCCTGGGCAACTGATCACACTGCCGATCTGGTCGTAATTCTCTACCCACCCAAGCTCCATTGCATTTGAGCTGTTGCAGATCACAATTACATGAGCAAAATTTTCACACACAATGTCTATCATATTTTTCTCAGTCTGGCTAAGTTCAAGGTAATGCTGTCCCTCTTCAAAATCGCTGTATTCGCTGCTGTTATCATTGTATGTATAAATTTTATTTCCTTCAGCATCTTTTGCTCCAAAGTCAGTAGGAAGATCGGTTCCCTCGCCACCAATTCGGGAAAGCACGATCACTGCTGTATCAGAGAATTCTTTTGCTTCATCCAAAATTTCATCTGTATAATAATCTGCTGTAGGTTCAGGCAAAGTCCAATCAACAGCTGTCATTCCAGCTTCGCCCCTCGCTTCCGCGTAAGAAGTATACATGTCAATTAAAGTCTGGTTTAAAGTATATCCACCTGCCTGGATTCCATCCAGAAGTGATACGCAGTTTGATGTATCAACTGCACCTGAACCGGTTCCGCCATAACACGGATTGGTAGACGCCCAGCCAAATACATTCAGGTTTTTCACGTCGGAAGAAAGGGGTAAGGTTCCATCATTTTTTAACAGAACAGAACCTTCTCCTGCAATATCTGTAATCAGGTTATTTGCCTCTTCTTTTGTCTCTGCTGAAACCTCTTTTACCGGATTTACAAGCACATCCAGCAACGTACTAAGGGGTCCGTTACAGATTAAGTTAAAGGACAGTACAAAGGAAAGGATTCCTGCACATAAGCACTGTTTTCTGATCATAAATTTTTTCTTTAAATCCTGTTTTTTTGCAGCAACAGCAACTGCAATTGCAATTATAATTACTGCAAGCATTCCGATCACATACGGAATACAGTTTTTTACTACCGTTATTACGTCACTTGTCTGCACCTCTAAGCCAGCCGCACTTACTTTTGATGTAAAACACAACAAGGACACACTGCTGCTAAGAAATATTGTTCTCAGCTTCTCTTTCATAGTTCTTTCCTCTCTTTCTTTGCATTTCCCAATGTCTTTTGGTATAGGAGAAGATAACAGACTTTTTTTCAAAAAGGAAGTAGTGTGGCACCAATTGTCAAATAGGGGTTCCAGATGTTTCGGACGGGGCATGAAATGTAAAAATAGGGCTTGAAATGTAGATATTCCAATGACGTTCGGAAATGGATTGTGCTATACTGAATATAAAATTTGAAACTTTTTCAAATACGCAATGCGTTTTATAAATATGGGGAGGTCTTATGAATTCTGTAATCAACAAATCCGTCCGTTTTGCAATTGCAGAGGACGAAGCGGCAATACGAAATTACCTGACGCTTCACATTATAGAAGCATTTCAAAAGCACAATTACCAAACAGACTGTGCTGAGTTTTCAGATGGCAATTCACTGCTTCAGTCTGTTCTAAAAGGAAACACCTACGATATTCTTTTTCTGGATATTGAAATGCCTGGATTAAACGGCATAAAATTAAGCTCAAAAATACGTGAGCTTGGTCTGCAAACCCTGATCGTATTTATCAGCAACAAATCTGAGCTTGTGTTTCAGTCTTTCGAAGTGAGACCGTTTCGATTTATCCGCAAAAATCATTTTCTGGAAGAACTTGCCCCTTTAACCCGTGATCTGATCTATGAAATGACCCGCAACGAAGAAAAAGCAATCACAATAGAGGAAGAAAAAAGCACTGCCGTTTACTCTTTTCACTGTAACGAAATTCAATATATTGAAGTAAACGGAAAACACTGCAAAGTTATCACTAACAAGGAAACTGTTTCTTTACGCCAGACCCTTTCCCTTTTTGAAACCAAATTAAACAATCAGGGATTTATAAAGCCTCATCGAAGCTATCTGGTAAATCACCGCTATATTTCCCGGATTGAAAAAAATCAGATTGTATTGGAAAATGGCGCTGTTCTTCCTTTAAGCAGAAATCGGATCACTGAAACACGAGCTCAGTTTATTTCATTGAAAATGCAGCATTAAGAGGAGTTATTTATGGAAATATTAAGCATTATCGTCAGCTGGCCGGAAGATGTTATCACTTTTTTCGTCCTTCTGGTTACATTAGTTTCCGCTTATAGTTTTAAAGAAAATAAATACATAAACAAATGGGCTTCTATTATTCTGTTTACTATTATTTTTGCCATTCCATTTAATGTGTTTGACGTGTTTTATGATGAATTTAATCTCTATCTCATTATGTTAATCGGATGTGGCCTGCTATATGCCTTGCTTTTTGTGAACTACGATTTGAAAAATGTTATGACAACTTTTGTTTCCTGCCTTTTTACTTTCGTCAGCATAAAGGGCTGCATTGGTATTCTTTTTTCACTGACGCTTTCCAGCTATGTAAGCCAATATAGTTTTAATTTTTTCTCCGCATTATTATACTATCTGGCAATCATTGCAGTATCTGCTTTCTATAAGCGCCATGCCTTAAAAAGTACATCTGTACAGCCTTATTCCTACTGGTTTTTCATGTTTCTCGCACCAGTTCTTATCTATACAGCAGACAGACTTCAGATATTATCTTATTTCTCTATTTGGGGAAGTTACCGGGTTCAGTCGTTTTATGGACTTTTACAGGAATTTGTGCTGTGCTTTTTAATCGTACTTGTATATTATCTTTCCTATCTGATGATCCGAAACTTTGATCACTTCATGGAGGTTTCCATGCTCAATCAAAGACAGGCACTTCAACTGGAACATCTGGAACGCTCTGCCGCGCTTGTAGAACAACTGCACCGCGATAAGCATGAGATGAAAAACCTGTTTTTTTATTTGCAGGCAGAACTTCAACTAAAAAAATATGATGACCTGGAAACATTTGTAGAGCATAACCTTTCACAGCGTTATGATCGCCTGGAAGAATTTAATACCGGGAACAAATTTGTAGACTATCTTTTGACTCAAAAAGCAAATGAGGCAAAGGATTCCAATATTAAATTTATGGCAGATGTTCAGCTTCCACCTGAAATTTCCATCGAAGAAAATGACCTGTGCAGTCTTCTCATGAATCTTATGGATAATGCCATCGATGCCTGCCGCAAGGAAAAAAATGGCGACATTCAGCTGCAAATCCACACTGATTCCCAGTATCTCTATATTTCCATAAAAAACTGTTCCTCAGTTGACGTATTAAAAAGCAATCCGCTTCTAATCACATCAAAAAAAGATTCCGGCAACCACGGCATTGGAATGCGTGTAATCCGCTCCATTGTCACTAAATATCAGGGCTACTTTCAAAACCACTGGGAAAATGGGCTGTATGTCGTAGATATTATGCTGACATTATAGATACGTTTTCAGACTTATTTTTACCAAAAAAGAATAGTAATTAAGAAATTCATAACATTATAGAAGAGATTTTGGGATATTCGTACCAAAATCTCTTCTACTGTATGTCAATATCTTTATTCCCCCAGCGTCAACATAGTATCAATACAAGCCTTCGCCTTCACTCTCACATTCTCATCCAGCTTGATCTCTTCTCCGCCCTGACCGCAGACGCAATTATAGACATCCATCAAGGTTGTCAGTTTCATATTGTGGCATACGCAGTCCTTTGACAGCGGATAAAATTTCTTGTCCGGGCACTCGTACTGAAGATGCTGAACAATGCTGTTCTCTGTTCCGATAATAAATTCTTTGGCATCGCTTTCCTTGGCATATTTCATAATTCCAGTTGTACTTCCGATATAATCTGCCATTGCAGAAACCTCTGGCAGACACTCCGGATGAACCAGTAACTTCGCTTCCGGATGAGCTGCTCTGGCTTTTTTTACATCTCTTACAGACATTCTAAGATGGGTTGGGCATCCCCCGTGAACAAACTTGAACGTTTTTTGCGGAACCTGCTTCTCCACCCATGCGCCAAGGTTGCAGTCCGGGATAAACAGAATCTTGTCATTGTCGATATTGTTCACAATCTTCAACGCAGAAGAAGAAGTTACACACACATCACAAATCGTTTTCAGTTCGGAAGTGGTATTAATGTAAGCCACAACCGTGTGGTCCGGATTAGACTCCTTCAGTGCGGAAAGCATCTCCACATCCAGTTGCTCTGCCATTGGACATCCTGCGCCGCTGTTGGAAAGGTAAACCTTTTTCTCCGGGGAAAGGATCTTCACAGTTTCTGCCATAAATCTTACACCACACATCAGCACGTTCTTCTGCGGAGCCTTAGCCGCCTGCTGGCTCAGTCCATAAGAGTCACCTGTGTAATCTGCTACCTCCAGAATCTCATGGCTCTGGTATGCATGCGCCAAAATGCAGATATCTTTTTCCTTCTTTAAACGCAGAATTTCATCCTGCAGCTGTCTTGTTGTCATCATAATCGTTTTTCACTCCTGTGTTTTCATTTATTCCGGAACTTTAATTTTCCATGTATGCCCGAATGTGTTCTTAAATATCTTCTTACCCTCATTGGCTGCTAATAGCTCCACTCTTTTCGGACATTTTCTTAGGATTATATTACCTGCCGTCCTCACTGTCAACAAAAAAGTTTACAGCTATCTTGTCAATTGTAAAGTTTAGTGATATACTACAGGGCATGTCGTTCGGAAAATTTGAATCCGCACGCACCATTGTAATCATTCACAGAGAAATTTCATAAGCCTGCGCTTCAGATTACTTTTGCAAAATTTCTCTGTACACCAAATTTATCCACGAAAAAAGGACCATCAATTATGAAAACAGATATCCTCATCGCAGGAAGCGGCTGCTCCGGTCTTTACTGTGCCCTCCAGCTTCCCCGCGACAAAAAAATCATCGTCATCACCAAGTCCGACCTTACCAGTAACGATTCCTTTCTCGCTCAGGGCGGCATGTGCATGCTGAAAGAACAGTCCGACTATGACAGCTTTTTTGAAGACACCATGAAAGCCGGACACTACGAAAATGACAAAAAATCCGTAGAGATCATGATTAAAACCTCCCCGGAGGTTGTCAGGGATCTTGTTTCTTACGGTGCCCAGTTCGAGCGAAATGAAGACGGCAGCCTTGCCTACACCAAAGAAGGAGCCCATTCCACCAACCGTATTATTTTCCACGAGGATGTAACCGGAAAAGAGATCACCAGCACCCTGCTCCGCGAAGTCCAGAAGCTTTCCAATGTAGAACTTCTGGAATACACAACCCTGGTTGATATTCTGGAAAAAGACAACCACTGCTACGGCGCTGTGATCCGCCGTCCAGATGGTTCCCTTGACACCGTTACTGCAGCCTATACCGTTCTGGCCAGCGGAGGTGTAGGTGGACTTTACAGACATTCCACCAACTTCCGCCACCTTACCGGCGACGCACTTGCTATTGCAGGTAAGCATAATATTGAACTGCAGAACCCGGATTACGTGCAGATCCACCCTACCACCTTCTACACCAAACATCCGGAAGACCGCAGCTTTCTGATTTCCGAATCTGTCCGTGGCGAAGGTGCCAGACTTTACGACAAAAACATGAACCGTTTCGTAAACGAGCTGCTGCCTCGTGATCTTCTTTCCCAGAAAATTCACGAACAGATGGCAAAAGACGGCACCGACTTTGTCTGGGAAGACCTGCGCACCATCCCGGCAGAAACTCTTCGCCACCATTTTCCAAACATTGTTGAACACTGCAGGGAAATGGGCTATGATGTTTTCAAGGAATGTATCCCGGTTGTTCCGGCACAGCATTATTTCATGGGCGGCGTAAAAGTGGATTATCAAAGCCGTTCTTCCATGGAAAATCTCTATGTAGTAGGAGAAGCTGCCTGCAACGGTGTCCATGGCAAAAACCGCCTGGCAAGCAACTCCCTGCTGGAAAGCCTTGTTTTCGCAAGACGTGCGGCGCAGGATATGGCAGAGCATGATCTTAAGAATGCTTCACCCCAGAATGCTAGCGAAATTGCTGATTACCTTGCTTCCCACGTAGACTTCACCCCATACCAGGACATTCAGACCCTGGCCGAAACTTATCATCACCTTGCCACACAGGCCATCACCCTTGGCCAGAATCCAGAAGGCAGAAAGGAATTTTTATATGTATGATCAGGTAACTCTCGGATTAAATGTTGATCCGTTCATTTTAAGCGCATTAAAAGAAGATATCACAAGCGAAGACGTATCCACTAACAGCGTTATGCCCAATCCCACCCCAGGCGTTGTAGATCTTATCTGCAAAGAAGATGGAATCATCTGCGGGCTCCAGGTTTTTGAGCGTGTTTTCACACTTCTGGATCCATCCACCAGAGCTGAATTCTATGTAAAAGACGGAGACCACGTAGAAAATAAACAGCTTGTGGGAAAAATTTACGGAGATATCCGTGTGCTCCTTTGCGGAGAAAGAACCGCTCTTAACTATCTCCAGAGAATGAGCGGAATCGCCACCTACACAAGCCAGGTTGCAGCTCTTCTTGAGGGAACCGGGATCAAGCTTCTGGACACCAGAAAAACCACTCCGAATAACCGTATTTTCGAGAAATATTCCGTTCGCGTAGGCGGCGGCAATAACCACCGCTATAATCTTTCCGACGGCGTTCTTCTCAAGGACAATCACATCGGTGCCGCAGGCGGCGTAAAACAGGCCATCTCCATGGCAAAAGCCTACGCTCCTTTTGTCCGCAAAATTGAAATAGAGGTCGAAAACCTGGATATGGTAAAAGAGGCAGTAGAAGCTGGTGCGGACATTATCATGCTGGATAATATGACCACTGAACAGCTGAAAGAATCCATCGACTACATTGCCGGACGTGCCGAAATTGAAGTTTCCGGAAATGTAACAAAAGAAAATATTGCCAGACTCACTGGTTTGGGTGTAAATTATGTATCAAGCGGAGCACTTACACATTCCGCTCCTATTATGGATTTATCTATGAAGAATCTTCATCCGGTGGAGTAAGCCCTATTCGGCTGAACTCCCCCACCGACAGCAATTATCAGAATGGAAGTCATCTGTTTCCCGCCATCAACACGTCCCAAAACATGTTTGACAAAGGCTCTACACGGTAACAGATAACTTTCATCACAAACCAGCAGACAGGAGATAAAAAATGAAAGGTGAAGAAAGACGAAAACAACTTCTGAATATCCTATCTTCCAGCAATAATCCCGTTTCCGGCGGTACCTTAGCTAAGGAATTAAATGTAAGCCGCCAGATTATTGTCCAGGATATTTCTCTCCTGCGTGCCAACGGAGCCACCATTTTTTCCACCAACAAAGGCTATCTGCTCCAGGAGGACAGGAAATATTCCAGAGTTTTTAAGGTTTATCACACAGATGATCAGGTTGAAGAGGAATTAAGCACCATCGTAGACGCCGGCGGCCAGATTCGCGACGTATTCGTCTACCACAAGGTCTACGGCGTGCTGAAAGCTGACATGGGAATCAAATCCCGCCGCGACATCCGCGCCTACATGGAGGAAATCAGCACCGGCAAATCCAGCCTTCTGAAAAATGTAACCTCCGGCTACCACTACCACACCATCGACGCCGAAAGCGAAGAAATCCTGGATGCCATTCAGGAAGAACTTCAGCAGAAGGGGTTCCTTGCGAAATTACAGGACTACGAGCCCGTGGATTTCTGGGGCGGTCAGGAATAAAAAGCGAAAAAAATTTAAGAACCAGGCTGAGCACAAGTCTCATCCTGGTTCTTGTTATTCCAAAAGAATTTCAATCAACTCTGTTGTATTTAGAATATTTGAAAATATAAGGAAAACGCAATCTGTTACCTTCGTCTGACTATGTTTCTTTCCTGGTAATAGCGTTCCTTGTTCTTATACATTCTTTCATCTGCTTCTTTGGCGATGTCATAGATGTTATCCCATTCTTTCTCAGAACTGAAAACATATCCCCATGAGATTGTCATAGAATCCACCAGATTCCCATGCCATTGTGCAACACGCCGGTCAAAGCTTTCTATTATGCTTTGAAATTCCTTTGTATTTCCGGTGATGATCACAACAAACTCATCTCCTCCGATTCTGTAGACATTTCCATACTTTCCAAAACTTTCCCTCATACAATTGGCCGCTGCACATATAAGTTCATCGCCTGCAGCATGTCCAAGAGAATCATTTGTATGTTTCAGGTTATTAAGATCCATGGAAATATATATCCATTCCTCGCGGAGATCAAGGTTGTTTATCCTTTCTTCGTATGCATGTCGGTTAAAGCATCTTGTAAGTTCATCTGTGTTTGATATGTACAGCAGTTTTTCTTTTTCATATTTTTCTTTCATAACTCTTGAAAGCAGGTAGAACATACAGCAGGAAGCCAATACAAGATACACGCCAACTATGAGAACCGCAAAAATATTTCCTTGCCGATAAAAGGAACTGTCTATAGTTACAGCTACAATATAGTCATCATACTGACTGAGTAAACATTTGCAGCGTTTTCCACCTATCCTTATGAGTCGGACATCTGTCTCGCCGCTTTTTTTATCAGATGATACAACAAGCCCTTCCAGTTTCACGCCTATCTGTCTGGAATCCGTAGCACCTTTTACAATTTTGGTCTGGGAGTCTGCCACGAAAATTTCGATTCCCTTATAAACAGGCATATCACTTACTACAGCGGAGATTTCATTTTGCTTTAGTTCTTTAAGCAGACGCTTTGGTTCGATGCCGATCTGGATCATTCTGGTACCGGCTTCGTTCCATGTAATGGCATACATCAGTTCCTTTCCTTCAGCGGTATTCGGAGTAACATCCTGACACATGGTAAGCTTTTTATCTGTAAGCATAGGCTTAAAATATTCCATCTGCTCTCCGGAGTCAAAACTGAAGCCATAGTATTTTGGCAAAGTACCACTGTAGATATATCCGTTTTTATCAAACAGATGAATTTCGTCTACTAATATCAAATCTGCTATTTTCTGCAATTCTTCTACATCATATTCCACCTGTGGTTTTGCATCTATAATATAGGATACAGCCTTTGCTCTTACTATATAATCGTCCTTTAGCGATTCGATGAGTCCATTTTCACTATCATCATTTTTATTGAGCACGGTGATAACACGATCCAGCAGTACTTTTGACATCCTGTATGTATTACTGTCATTGACATACTTTAAAATTCCGGCTTCAAGCAATAATGCAATCGCAATGGTTGCAAACGCTAAAAAAACAAGCTTTTTTTTCTTCATAAATATATTTTATCATAATTTCCATATGTAAACCATACATAATTTGCATGAATTTTCTCCGAAATTACCGTTCGGTTACTGTTCACTCCGTTCACAGTAACGCGCTTCGCGATGCACAGAAATCATGCATTCGCATGATTTCGCGCCGCAATTCTCGGGTTTTCTGTGAACTTTGTTCACAAAAAACGCCTCGCGGAATGCTACCAGTGAACAGTAACACCGTTCGTTACTGCTCACTCCATTCACAGTAATGCGCTTTGCGATGCACAAAAAGACGAACCTTCTTGTGACAAGCACAAGAAGTAGCGTTCACAACCTGGCCGGCAACTCATAAGATTTTTTTGTTATGTAAACCAATCATACTCGCCTAATTGCCTTTCAAAAACTGTTGAATATGATACCTTCTTATTGTCACGAGCAAAAAAATTACCTCATCTCGTGCGCATAATTCCCCCATATTTTCACATACTATCCATACACTACAAAATATGGAAACCCACAAAACAAACAAGCTCTATAGTGTGTTTAAAAAAGTCAATTGTTTCCCACAATTGCATCATAAAGTACAGGAGGAACAGATAAATGAAAGCCACAGGAATCGTAAGAAGAATAGATGATCTGGGCCGGGTGGTCATCCCAAAAGAAATCCGTCGGACCCTGCGAATCAAAGAAGGTACCCCACTTGAAATTTTCACCGACCGTGAAGGTGAAATCATTCTGAAAAAATACTCCCCAATCGGAGAGCTTAGCCTTTTTGCAAAAGAATACGCCGAGTCCCTCTCCCATTCCACCGGCATGCTTTCCTGCATCACTGACCACGACCAGGTAGTAGCTGCTGCCGGTCCGGGAAGTAAGGAATTCATTGGAAAATTGATCAGCAGCCAGCTGGAAGCTGTTATCAATGACAGAGAAGCCAAATGTCTTAGTGCCAGAGACCGTGGCAAAGTCCCTGTGGTGGATGAACAGCCGGCTCCATCCACATCCCAGGTCATCCAGCCCATCATAGCCGCCGGAGATGCTATCGGCAGTGTCATCCTCATGGGAAAAACCGACAAAGACATTCCCGGCGCCAGCGAAAAGCTTCTGGCGCAGACCGCCGCCGGGTTTCTTGGACGACAGATGGAACAATAATTTTGTTATCGCTGCAGTCAACGTCTCGATAGAGCCTGTTTGAAAAATCATTCCCGCAATCTGCCAGTGAACAGAAACTAAAAAACTGCTGTATCCATTTAACCCCTCTTCAAAGTCCATTAAATGGTACAGCAGTTTTCGAATTTATATACCTCAACAATCCTGTTCTGTTTTCTCTTCAGATACAGTGCTACCCTGCTTGCCCTGATCCCGCATCTTCTGCCTCTGCCTGGTAATATCAAAATACTCCGGCGAAATAATCCCACGGGCAACCAGTGCATCAAAAACCTCCTTCTGCGACCGCGTCATCACCATACCCACAGTTGAATTATAATCTGTAAGCACACATCCTGTCTTCTCGATCATCCAGAACAGTGCCGAATCATTCTCCGGGATCATCTTCCAAATCTCCTTCTCCGGATATGGCAAAAGCGCCATCATGGTCTGAAGATGGCCCTTCTCCTCAATCAATCTGTAATCCCCATCCGGCATAATAACGCCATCTGAGAAATTCGGAATCTGATCAGCTTTCTGCAAAAGCTCCTCTGTAATCTTCACCACAAGTTACCCCCTGTAAATTATTTCTAAACGGACATGTTTTCCCCTATTATACCATGCCGCTTATATAAGTGCCACCAATTTAAATTTTCTCATTTTCATGAATTAATGAATAACCTCCAATTTTCTGGACACCCTATAAATACAGACAGGTACAACAGCTGTGAACAGAATGTATGTAGAGGTGAAAAGAATATGAGGAAAAACAGAACAGCAAAATTTATTTTCAACGGCGCTCTCCTTGCAGTTATGGCAGTTCTCGGAGTGACCGCTTACCAGGTTGCAAACAAACCAGAACATATTCAGGAAGTGCTTCCATTGGAAAGCACCAAGGAAAATGACACTGCCAAAGCAGATGGAGCCAACTCAACTGATGATTCGTCCCTTGCAGAAGCAGGTACTAACATGGTAGAAGCAGATCTGGACGGAATTTCCGATACCGGAATCCTAGACAGTGAGTCTTTGATAAACGAATCAGATAATTCATCCGCAACAGACATGGCAAGCCTTGACAATACCGTGGACTTAACCAATTCTGCTGACATTAACGATACCGCTGATATTTCCAGCTCCTCTGACATTGGAGAAAGTACCAGCGTAAACGCCCAGATCTCCCTGCACAAAGGACCGGAAATCAACTTCTCGGAAGATACATTAATGGAGTGGCCGGTAAACGGACATGTTCTCATTGATTACAGCATGGATCAGAGTGTTTACTTCCCAACTCTGGATCAGTATAAACTGAGCCCTGCGATTTCCGTACAAGCAGTGGAAGGTGCCCCTGTAGTTTCCGCAGTAAACGGAACCGTATATTCGATTGAAAATAATGCCCAAACTGGCACTACCGTCACCATGGAGCTTGGAAACGGCTACCAGGCAATCTATGGTCAGCTTACTGATCTGGACGTTGCTGAAGGCGATACCGTCACCAAAGGTTCCATCATAGGCTATGTCGCAGCTCCTACCATTTATTACAGCGAAGAAGGCAGTAACCTGTACTTCGCCATGAAAAAAGACGGAGAACCAATCGACCCGATCACGTATCTGCCGTAAAAAAAATTCAGTCCATGAAATATCAACATTCACAAAAGTAAAAAAACAACGTATAATAAAGCAGGTGGGAAAATCCGCAGTCGGTACCTAAATCCTACCTGCTTTTTCCAGTCCTTCCAGGCAGCTAAGAGCCCGGAACCCGCCATGGTAGCCATTCTGACACGCTATAGTATTCTTTTGGACTGCAAATAATATACCAGCTTACCGATTGCTTTTTATAAAAATAAGGAGCATTGTCAGCCAGTTAACAGCATGACGATACTCCTTTACATAAATATTTATTTAATTCCTAAACGGACATGTCGCCTGTTGGCGACATCACCATATATGAAAGTCAGCTGTTCCGCGCCTATAGCGCTCCCACAGCTGCCGACCGCATTCGTAATCCGGGCTATCACCCTACTTACTCATACGCTCTAGCCCGTCCGATATCCAAGAATTTGCTCATGCAAGCATGGCTCATTCTTGGCTGCCGTCCGGGACTTTCATAGTAAAACATTAAGAACTTTCACCTTACAACCCAAAAAGGAGCCCCATGAATTACACCTACATCGTCCAGTGTGCCGACGGTACTCTTTACACCGGATGGACAAACTGTCTGGAAAAGCGCCTGAAAGCCCACAACAGCGGCAAAAACGGAGCCAAATACACCAAAACCAAACGTCCGGTAACTCTTGTCTACTACGAAGGCTACGCCACCAAAGAAGAAGCCATGAGCCGGGAATATGCAATCAAACAATTGACCCGGGCCAAAAAATTAGCCCTGATGGAATTTTAAAGGAGGTCACAGTTCCTTCTAAATATTAAAAGTTATAAAAAAACTTGTCTAAAATATTTTACCTTACCCTATCATCAAATCGGCATATTCGCCACAAAACAATACATCACAATAAAATGACACGCGCTTCCCAGCATAATAAATACGTGGAAAATCTCATGTGACCCAAAATTCTTATGTTTCGCATTAAAGATGGGAAGCTTCAATGCATAGATCACACCGCCAATCGTATAAATAATTCCCCCCGCCAGCAGCCAGCCAAATCCAGCCTTAGGCAATGCATGAATAATTGGCATGAACGCAAGCACACACAACCAGCCCATTCCAATATACAGCACAGAAGAAATCCATTTCGGACAAGTCACCCAGAATGCCTTAAATACAATTCCCAGAATTGCTGTCGCCCACACAAGTGCGCAAAGTATATATCCAATCTTGTTATGAAGAACAATCAGGCACACCGGCGTATAGCTTCCCGCGATCATTACAAAGATCATCATATGATCCAGCTTCTTCAGTCTGCGGTTCACCTTCGCCGTAGAATCAACGGAATGATAAAGAGTACTTGCCGCATAAAGCAGCATCATCGTAAGAATAAACACTCCCAGTGCCACAATATGAATATGATCGCTCCACTCTGACGAGCGAATCAATAAAGGCGCTGCTCCCACTGCTGCCAGAAGAAAAGCAATCCCATGTGTAATCGCACTTCCCGGATCTTTTAATTTAAATTTCATGATAGCACCTCCTAAAACTTTTCCAAAGTAACTTTTCCAGAAATCAGTCTGGTTCCTAGGTTTATAATGTTTCGCAAACTTTATCATGTAGTTTTAATTACTACATCATAAAGTATGTGTTATACTATAACACTTTTTTTGAAAAATGCAAGGGGTTTTACAAAACTTTTATAATAAAAGTAATTTTTTGACTTTCAGCAACATTTTTCACCTTCCCATCTCCATCACCACCTCAACCTCCATCTCCGGAAAATATGTCTCCAATATCTCCTCCCAGCTACTCCCTTTCTTCGCCATCTCATTCCCCCCATACTGGGAAAATCCAAGCCCATGTCCTTTTCCTTTACATAAAAAGCGTACCATTTTTCCTACTTTCTGCACGGAAAAATCTGCGGAAGCCAGATGCATGCCCTGGCGAAAAGTCTCACCCTCAAGCCAGTTTCCATCAGCTGTCAGCGCAGTCACATAACCGGCACTATCTCGCTTTTTGACCACCAGCTTCGCAGGAAGCTGACTGGCAGGCACATATGCACTGTTTACATAGCCTGGAGCCTCCCTGTCCTGACTGCTTTCCACTGATTTCAGATAGCCATATTCTGCACTGTGAAAAACTTCTGTCCCATCCCTGGTTTTACCGCTGCTGATCTCATGATACGGAACTAATTTCAGCTTTCCATTATATGTAAGAACCTGCCCGGCCGTTGCCTCTGCCGCTGCTCCATACTGCTGCAGCTTATCCACCGCACTCAGTAATTTCCAAACGCCTCCATATCCAACAACAAAACTCCTGCCACTATTTAATTCTGCTATTCGGAAGGATAACACCTCTTCATCTTCTGTCGCAGCTGTCATTTGCTCAACTCTTCTTTCCCTGTTTTTCCCTGCGATACTTTCACTTACTTCATCCAGAATTTCTCCTTCACTTTCCCCCTCCTCCAGCCGCCTGTACACCTCCGACCTTGCAATCACCGCCTGAGCTTTCACCGCTTCCTCCGCATAATCCCCTTTCATCTGTACCAGCAACATCAGCGGAACCATATCCTCCACCCCCGGAGAATGCAGTAAAAGTGCTTTATCCGCCCCATTCAAGGCGATTGTACACATATACGGCAATAATAAAATGAATGGAATAAACAGCCCTGAAGAATAAAAGCTCCGAAACCATTTTCTCATATATTTCCTGCACTTTGCCATTGCTTAAAAATAATCGGCATACCTGATGTTCTAGAGCCTGTTTGAAAAATCATTCCTGCAATCTGCACGCCCCACTTTGCGGTATATTTCACCCGAATTCGGTTGTCGTAGCCCGCTACGACGCCCTCATCCGGGCAAAATCTCCCACAAATTGTGACGCACATCTTGCAGAAAGCCTTTTTCAAACACGCTCTAGGTTTCAAGAATCTTTCTCGCTTTGCCGCATAAGCAACAGCTCTCCTGACTCTCTCATTTCTCCCTATTATATGCACAATTGCAAAAACTTATTAACCGTAGTATACTGTACCCATTGTTGCGCAGACACGGTAACAAAGCGTGTAACTGCTAATTTTCAAAGTAAATATAACGGAGGTTTTTCATGGCCGCACTCTTTCTCGCACCCCTATACATCCTGATCAATGCATACGTTGTCCGTTGGATGATACGATGGATGGGCGCCTGTCACAGACTTTTTCAGACAATGGCATTTCGCGCTTCCTTTATAGGAGTTTACATAATATTAGCAACAGCCCTGCTCACCGGCTTTCTCATCAAAAAGCCGGCCAACCTGCACCGTATTCTCAAGCATACAGGTAACTATTTTCTCGGAACTTTCATCTATATTCTGCTGGTAATCGCTGTCGTTGATTTTGGCCGTCTGATACTGAAATACATATTCCATGCCCCGTTTATCGGGCACCGCAGCACTTTCGTCATCACAGGCCTGATCTGCACCATACTGATCATCAGCCTCAGTGTTTACGGAATCCTTCATGTAACCCATGTGAAAACTACACCTTATGAGATAAACGTTGAAAAAACAGTTGACGGCATGGATTCCCTGAAAATAGTCCTTCTCGCTGATACCCATTTCGGCTACAGCATGGGAACCGCCCAGGCAAAACGAATTGTGAAAAAGATCAATACTGAAAATCCAGATGTAGTCTGTATCGCAGGTGATATTTTCGATAATGAATATGACGCCATTTCCAAACCAGATAAATTAAAAGAAATTTTAAAAGGAATTAAGTCCAAATATGGAGTTTACGCCTGCTGGGGCAATCACGACCTGAACGAACCAATCCTGGCAGGTTTCACCTTCAACGGAACAGAAGATAACTACAACGATCCCAGAATGGAAGAATTTCTTACAGACGCAGGAATCCACCTGCTAGACGATGAAGCTGTTCTGATCGACAACAAATTTTATATTGTCGGCCGCCGGGATGCCTCCCGCTGTGAAAAAGTAGAAGGCTCCAGAGCCACTCCGTCCCAGCTTACCGAATCGCTGGACCAGGGAAAACCAATTATTTTCATTGACCATCAGCCAAAAGAATTGGACAAGACAGCTGCTGCCGGTGTTGACCTTGACCTTTGTGGTCACACCCATGACGGCCAGATTTTTCCCGGAAACCTGATTATCCATCTATTCTGGGAAAATTCCTGTGGCTACCTTCGAAAAGGAACTATGCACAACATTGTCACTTCCGGGGCCGGGATCTGGGGTCCGAACATGAGAGTCGGCACCAACAGCGAAATCTGTCCGATTACAGTTCATTTTAACAATTAATGTAACTATTCCGCAGATGCTATACCGCGAGATGTTTTCATGAACATAGTTCACAGTTACCTATTAATTTTTCAAATATTGCCGGTTCAGATTTTAAGCCATTCCAACCATGCTTCACTGTATTTATATACAGAGCCAACCATTACATATCCACCTGACAATATAGGTTTCATAGTTACATTAAATCAACCGATTATGCCTCTACGGACTGCCTCTGCACCCCCATCGTTCCATGCAAGGCAGTCCTTTCTCATGTGAAACATCCCGTATCCGATTTCCCCTTCTTCCTCGCAGCCCAGCCCTTTCCACTAAAGCCTGTCCACGCTTCACCACATCTATTCCTTCCAGCATCTTTCCCTGGAAAAATCTTCCCACTATACCTTTTTCATATATCTCATAAGCTTCATGCGCGCCCAGCTCCCAGCCAGTCACCACACTCAGCCATCCATTCATCCTTACAGCCAGTCCGCCGATTTCATCAATCAGTCCCTTTATTCCCTGCATACCCCGTCCATTTTCACTCATCACTCCCATGAAAAAACAAGTCACCACGGTCATCACCATATTGAAACGTTCTTTCAAACTGAATTTATTTTCCCGGTTGAAATATTTTTTCAATAATCTCATAAAGGCCCTCCTTCTTGTCATGCCTGTCCAAAATCCAAAAGCTTATCACCGCTGCTGTCTCCTAATGCAATTAACTTTGTACCATTTCGGGCACTTTTTCTGCCTCCGGCAGACTGCACGGACAGCTCACAGCAAACAGCCGCCAGAATATGTTTGAAAAAACTCCTCTGCGAACTGCGCACTTTTCGTGATTGTGCAGGGTCTAGTACATCAAATATTAAGTAACTGCCATATTGACTTGTCTGATTTTTCATCTGCTGCGTCAATATAGCAGATACTTAATTTTCGATGTACTAGTAATATTTATGTCTGCCAATACAACCCATAGAACCATTTTTTATAAATTTTCCCCATTTCACCCCTTATTGACACACTTGTCCCCCACTGCTACAATAACCCTAACAACAACTTTTACCGCTTTCCCAAAGAAAGGAGCACCCTATGGCAAAAGAACAGATTGCAGTTGCAGAACTGATTACAAACATTATTCTGGGAAAAACGGACGGAGCCAGCCGGGTAGATTTCTTCCCGCAAAAGCCTAAATTTCCATTTGACAAACCATACGAGCAGCCATTTCCCCGCGCCACGCCGGAGAGCCAGGGTATTTCCTCTGACATGCTGGCCGACCTGCTGCGGGATCTGGACACTTCACACTATACAGACATGCACCATTTCATGGTTCTCCGAAATGGAAAGGTCATCTGCGAGGCTAATTTCGCCCCCTACCGCAGCCGAATCTGGCACGTGACCCATTCCATGTGCAAAAGCATCACCGGCATGGCAATTGGTCTTCTGGTTGAGGAAGGCAAGCTTTCTCTGGACGAGAACATTTACGACATTTTTCAGAAAAAGCTGAACACCTTTAACAAGATTTTCCGCCCTAAAGTCACTGTAGAAAATCTTCTCACAATGACCAGCGGCGTCACTTTCAACGAATCTGGGATCGTCTCTGGAAACGACTGGCTCACCAGCTACCTGAATTCTTCCATCAGCGGCACCCCCGGGGAAAATTTCCAGTACAACAGCCTGAATACCTACGTTCTGTCCGCCATCGTCACGGAACGCACCGGTCAGTCACTTACCGAGTATCTGGAACCACGGCTTTTCGCTCCCCTTGGAATCACCCGCTATTTCTGGGAAACCTGCCCTAAGGGCATTACCAAAGGCGGCTGGGGACTTTTCCTCTGCACCGAAGACATGGCAAAATTAGGTCAGCTTTATCTACAAAAAGGTAAATGGAACGGTCAACAGATTATCCCGGAATTCTGGGTTGAAGTCTCCACCGCCAAGCATAAGGAAAGCATTGAAGGTACTTTCGGCTATGGCTACCAGCTGTGGATGGAAGCTCGCCCGGGCAGCTTTGAATTCAATGGAATGCTTGGTCAGAATGTGATTGTCTACCCTGACATGAACATGGTAGTCGTCACAAACGCCGGAAATAACGAACTTTTCCAGAACTGCGTCATGCTGAACATTATCCGCAAGCATTTTCCGCGCAACTTTCATCCTGCAGATATTCTGCCTGAAAACCCATGTGCCCAGACACTCCTGAACCGCCTGACTGCCGAGCTTGAAAACGGCACTCACGCGCCTCAGACACTTCCAGCCCTCCGAAAAGGCGGCTGGAGAAAAAATCCATCTGGGCTCCGCCACAGTACTAACGCCAGACCGAATACCTGGAATTACATGAAAGGACTTCCTGAACCGAATCCTTACCAGTTCACCCAACAGCTTAATGGCAAAATTTTTGAACTTTCTCCACAGAGCATTGGTCTTTTCCCGCTGTTTATCCAGATTTTCCACAATAATATGACGGAAGGTGTGCAAAAGATTTCATTCGCCTGTGAAAAAGGCAATTTCTCCGTAAACTTTCTGGAATCCGGCGAATGGCACAGCATCCCGACCGGACTTGGAAAATTCAAAGAATCCTGGCTTACCCTCCACGAGGAAAGCTATCTGATTGCAGCCTCCGGAGATTTCACTACAGATGAAAACGGAACCGCCGTCCTGAAGCTGGACTTCACTTTCCTTGAAGAATGTGTTCGAAGAAAAATCAACATTTTCTTCCTGCCTGAAGATGAAATTCTCATCCGCTGGTACGAAACACCAGGCAAAGGCATGATCATGGAAGGTCTGGAATCCATCACCGAAGAAATCTCCAACAACTTTCTCTATGGAGCCTTCAAGGGAACAGGCGGCCTGGAGCTCCTTCACAGGGTAATGGAACAGACTATTGAACCGGTTTCGCATGGGTATCTGGTGACACCTGCTGAAGTGGCTCCGGAACAGGGATCAGTTTCATCCTTAAATGAATCAGATTGCAGAGAACTTTCAGCAGAACCCAGTGAAATAACGACCACTTCCTATTCTACAGAAAGTTTGTAATGCACCATATATCGCACTTTAATAGCAATAAAATTTTTTTCGACCAAATATGCGGTCAATCAGGAGGTACCCCATGATTTCCCAGGAAAAACGCTTAATCATCACCTTTCGCTGCACCACCGACGCCATCGCCATGGAGAAATCCTGCAAAGCCACTGGTGCTCCAGGAAGACTGATTCCGGTTCCAAGAAGTATCTCTGCCAGCTGCGGACTTTCCTGGTGTGCGCCCCCCACAAGCCGCACTACCCTTGAGAAACTACTTCAGGAGCAAGACCTGGATCCAGAGGGCATATATGAGTGTATAATTTAATTATTAAACAGGCTCTAGAGCGTGTCTGAAAAAGGCTTTCTGCAAGATGTGCGTCACAATTTGTGGGAGATTTCGCCCGGATGAGGGCGCCGTAGCGGGCTACGGCAACTGAATTCGGGCGAAATATACCGCAAAGTGGGATGTGCAGATTGCGGGAATGATTTTTTAAACAGGCTCTAATGCAGTACAAATTAATTTTCAGCATTACTCACGCAATATATTAAAAATTTACTGTGTCAGAGTATCCATTACTTAATATATGCTGTATTATAGAGTCTGTTAAAAAATATCAATTCAAAAAATACAATATAGATAGTAGGAGGAATTACACATGGCAACCAAAACATTTGATGCAAGAGGAATGGCCTGCCCACTCCCAGTTGTAAACGCAAAGAAAGAATCCGAAGAAATGACAAATGGCGGCACCCTTATCATTCTCGTTGACAATGAAATTGCCGTCCAGAACCTTACCAAATTTGGCAACAGCAAAGGCTTTACAGTCTCTTCTGAGAAAAAAACAGAGAAAGATTTCACCGTAACCTTCCAGATTCCGGAAAACAGCACAACCTCAACACCAGCAGCTGAATCTGCCGTTCCCGCCTGCACCCCGGATTCCAAAAAACATGGTCTTGTAGCCGTCCTTTCCGCCAATACCATGGGAAATGGTGAAGAACAGCTTGGAAAGATTCTTATGAAATCCTTCATTTTCGCTCTCACCAAACAGGATCAGCTCCCAGAGATCATTCTGTGCTACAACTCCGGAGCATCCCTTACCTGCGAAGACTCCGATTCCCTGGAAGATCTGAAATCTTTGGAAGCCGAGGGTGTAAAGATTCTCACCTGCGGTACCTGCCTTGATTTCTATGGTTTAAAAGAAAAACTGGCAGTTGGTGGCATTACTAATATGTACGAAATTGTAGAAATTATGGAAAGCGCAGGAACTATCGTGCGCCCATAATAATTACTGTTTACTCCGTTCACAAAATACCTTGCAGAACATTACCAGTGAACAATAAACCTATAATTCTCTAAATAACTTCTAAATAATGAAAATCCACGCTTTAAAATCACTAATTTTCTCAGTAATCAAATTTTTGGCCTTAAGAAAATTTCAAAATTAAAGCGTGGATTTTTACTATTATATGAGACATATCTGAGACATCTTATTTTCAATGGGATACAAATGGGACATATGCTTGGGATTAATTAGAGCGTGTTTGAGAATTATAAGAAAATATAAAAAGACCGGAAACCCTCATAAATAAAGAATTTCCGGCATTTCTTGAAGTGAAGCATCGGGGATTCGAACCCCGGACAACTTGATTAAAAGTCAAGTGCTCTACCAACTGAGCTAATGCTCCA